>NZ_JAGGQX010000016.1:0-94885 GCF_018613095.1 Bacillus sp. ISL-75 | reverse complement strand
TTTATATTTTCAGCAGTCTCGGCTCAAAGCCTCCTTTTTGTTAATTCCTCGAATGCCATCTTTCCAGCTTCGGAATGTTTCTTGTAAACATCCCCGCAATAAACTTCGGCATCCCAAATTCTACAATCTTTTGTTTTACTCTTTCTTTCATTTCGTCAATTGTAATATGAGGTAAAGTGAATTCTCCGTTCATATAGCAGTGGCTGCAGTATTTGGTGCTTTTCGTTCCGTCCTTTTCTGTCCCGCCCCCAAGCTCATCTTTTGCTAACGGCATTCCACAGCTTTGACAGTTTTTATAGGTGGTCATTTCTATCACTCCATTCTTTATTCAAAGTCAAAAACATCCACAATCCGGTCTGCTTTTAGCCGGTTTTGACACAGTTTAAATAATTGTCCCAAAAATACTTCAACCTCAAGTAATGTAGAAGGCAGTTTGATTTGAACGGTTGTTGAACCAAACATTTGTTTAAAATAGGCTTTTCTTTGGTCATTTTTTCCATCCCGTTTAAATGGTTTGTATCCCCAGACAATATGAGGCACCCCATCAATTTCTTGGATTTGTCTTATCTCTGCGCAGGTTGTGGACCGATCATGTGCATAAATGACTAAATAATAGTTGTCATTACGATGCCAATCAATGAATAAAAAATAATAACCCGTATCACTATCTGGCCTGGTTACCTCATATGCTGCTAACGTTGGTTTTCCATTAGTCCATTGATGAAACTTTTGGAGGCTTCCACCCGTAATTTCAAGTTTTTTAATCTCATAGGTCGATGAATTAGAGGATTCGATACAGTTAGCTAAAAATATAGCTTGTTCCTTTTCCAACTTAGATTTCCCCTTTATGTATTTGAACCAATTATACTTTGTAAGTGGATGAAAAAGAAAGAATGTCCAAATTTAACTTAAACTTATTTTTAACTGAATAAGAAAGTGGTATACTTTATTTATTGATTATTCTGAAAATTATAAAGGAGGTTTTTTGATGAATTTTTACAAAGATGATATACATTTTCAATCACTGCTTAAAGAGTTACTCGATCAACCATTTTTTGAATATGCAGACAAGGAGTTAACTGTCTTTGGTGAGAAATGTGCAACTGCTATCGATGATCGGGCAAGGTTTACGGACCGGGAAGGACAGCCGCGCTTAAACAAATATGATGCCTATGGTGAAGATATTTCTGAAGTATGGGTGAACGAGGGCTACAGAAGAACCGTTGAAGAAACTTACAATACTGGAATAGTTGGTTATGTTCATAAAGAAATACCAGCACTCGGGGAAAAAGGAAATTACATATATTCTTATGCACAAGGGTATCTTCTCTCGCAAACAGAGCCTGGATTTTACTGTCCAGTCACATTGTCGATGGCTACTGCTTATTTACTTAACCAATATGCTTCTAAAGAAATGAAGGAGCAATTTTTGCCGCATGTCCTCTCAACAGGTGAAGTTCCCCACTATGAGGGTGCGACATTTTTAACAGAGCGTCAAGGAGGCTCCGATGTCGGTGCAAATGAGACGAAGGCTGTTGAAGAAGGAGATCATTTCAAACTTTATGGAGAAAAGTACTTTGCCTCCAATGCCGGTATGTGCGGGGTAGCTATGGTTTTAGCGCGGAAAGAAGGTGCACCATCAGGAACGAAGGGACTGACTCTATTTGCAGTGCCATGGCGAAACCAGGACGGAACACTTAATGGGATTCGTATTCGCCGTTTAAAAGATAAACTCGGTGTCAGGGCAGTCCCTTCTGCTGAGGTAGAATTTGATGGCGCAGATGCATTTGTTGTGGGCGATCCAGCGAAAGGTTTTTACTATATGATGGAAGCTCTAAATCTATCAAGAGTCTGCAATGCCGTTGCCTCATTAGGAATTATGAGAAGAGCCTATTATGAAGCAAAGGAATATTCTTTAAAAAGGGATGCGTTCGGAAGTAAGCTCGCAAACTATCCAATGGTCAAGGACACGCTGACACGGCTTGCGGTAAAGCTGGAAATTGAAACCCGCACCGTTTTTAGCTATCTTCCTTTATTTGAGCGCGTTATGAATAATCAAGCAAGTCAAAAGGAGGCCATTCTCAATCGTCTCTACATCGCCCTTTTGAAAAAAGAAACGGCAGAACAAGCGATTCATTATGCACATGAAGCGATAGAAATGCACGGCGGAAATGGTTATATCGAAGACTTCGTCACCCCTAGACTATTGCGGGATGCTCAAGTCCTGACTGTATGGGAAGGAACGACCAATATTCTCGGGTTGGAGGTTCTGCGTTTAATCGAGAAGTATAAGGCAGAAGAGCTGTTTTTAGAAGAGATGAGTCAACGCCTACGGGGAGTTGCCCATTTGCCATCCGAATGGACTTATTTGGTTGAAAATAAATTAATTCAATTGCAGAACCTATCGAAATCATTACGTACGGCATCCGCAGATCATAAAACCTTTCACTCGAAAAAGGCGGCCGAACTTATGGTGAAAATTTTTGAGAGTATTGTCGCGCTTGAACAGGCAGCAAGCGGTGACCGCCGTGCCATCATAGTAATGGAGGTATTTTTAGAGGAGACGTGGAAGTCTTCTTACTTGTTTAATGAAGAAATGAGGACAGTCGAATACTTTTCGGAAATTGTTTTGAATTCAAAGAGTGAGAAACCTTTATCAGTCAGATAAGTGAACTCTATGAAGCTTGCCTTTTCATGGTGGGCTTATTTTTTTAGTTTGATTTGAAAATAAGAATTCATTTTACGTCTAATAATCAATCTATTTCCAATGATATCCAGCAAATGTCGTAAGTTTCGTAAGATATGTTGTAAGTGTCTGAAAATATGTAATAAAAGTCTGAAAATATGTAGTAAGTTTCGTAAAATATGTAATAAGAGTCTGAAAATATGTAATAAGTTTCGTAAAATATGTAGTAAGTGTCATTAATTATTTTTCTTTGTCTCCAAAATGAAATACAAATGACATCCTTTTAAAAAATTGCTCTGGTAGAATCGTATAATTAGGACTTATAATCAGAAAATCCGTCGAATAGTATATAGAATAATTAGGCCTCTTTTCCATATGAATGACAGAGAGTGGTGTAATTGGAGGGAAAGATATGACATTAGAGACGCAATTAAAACAGAAAACGTATTATGAAATGTTCATTAATGAACATGAAAATATTCATCCGATCCAGGTGCTTGGTGAACTGTTTCAGGAGGAAGCGCTAAAGGACCTGCCTGATTTATCGTCTATTCGCTTTGCGCAGGGGGAAGTGTACTTCCATCATAAAGATTATGAGGCTGCCATTTTTAAATGGGAGAATATAATCAATGAACTTGAACCCTGGGCAAAGAAAAATACTGCGGATGCATATTATGAGTTAGGTTTATTATCGACTGCTGAAGACCTTTATTGTGCAATTCAAACCAATAATCTCACCCTAAATACGGAAGTGGCCTTACAGTTATTTTCGTTGTATATAGAGCGAGATAAGCTCGACTTGGCCTTGTCGGTGATTAAAAAAACAATTGCTGCAAACCCAGATTATCCGAACGTAACGGGAATCGCCCGTTCTTTTTTTGAAGAGCAGCAGGATTGGAATCATGCGATTGAACTAGCAGTAAACGAGGCAAAACGGACGGAATCATTAGACTGGTACGATATGATCATTACCTATGTGGAAAATGGTGTGGCTAGAAGTCATGCGCCGAGTTATTTTTCACAGGCTTTACTTGAAGTGTTTAGTCTGAATAAACAAAAATTTGAGAAGCTTATTTCCGCCCTTTGGGATAGCTATAAGAATGAAGAATCGTATTTTACTTTAATAAGAGAAATGAACCATTTGTTATTAAACCTTGATATCAGTCGGGATAGAAACCTATCTGTACTTTCAAGCCTCCATAAGGAAGCATTTTTCAACTTAATTGATGGAAGGTATTTCATTAAAAGTCTGCAGGATTTTATTCCAGACTTCCTGACAAATTGGTTACGACTTGCCGATCGTAAAGATACCGTGCTTGCAGCAGCTGCCGTGCTCTCATGGAATGAGCTTTTTCCAGCAAGCATAAGTATGTCTATCGTTAGTGAGGCTGAAAAACTGATCAGCATTACGGAAACTGATATGGACGAATTAGAGGAGTGCCTGACACTATTTGATGCTATTACGAATTGGGCCCAATCAAATGAGATGGGCGAGAATAATCGAGTAAAATGGATTGTTGAGCAATTAGTCGATTTTGACAAACAACATCTATTAATTACCGGGTTAAGCGGAAGTGGAAAATCGACTTTTGTTAATTTGGTTCTTGGAGAGGATTTACAGGACAGCCCAACCTCTTCTGTGGTCATGTTTAAAGATTCTGCTGAAGAAGAAATCATAGAAATTACTGATCGAGAGAAGACTCGTTTATCTGGTTTTTCTGATTTTCAAGAACGAATGGACCGACGCCGTAATGCGTTGGAATCTATGATTGAATTTAGGCGTCCGAACGCCTTTTTGCAGGAAAATAAGGTTGCTCTAATTGATACCCCTGGCCTAAAAGGAAACTATAATGATTCCTATGAAGTATTGAAGAATCTGCAATTGGCAGATACCGTCCTCTTTGTACTCGATGCAAATGCACCGTTTACGGATAAAGAAAGGTCAGTGCTTGCAAAGATTCAAGAGTTAGCTCCTGATATTCCAGTTCATTTTCTATTGAGTAAGACCGATACGCTTGTAAATGAGCAGGAAGCGATAAGAGTTTTCGATGAAACTAGGGCGAGGATTCAATCCTATTTACCGGATGCTTTCGTGTTTGCTTTTTCATCGCAATATGAAAGCAGTCAGCAGCTTAAGGACTTAAAAGAGTTTATCCAATCCATTAAAAATATGAGAAACATTGAAGATAAGCGGTTGGCAAAGCTGTTGTTCTATATTCGGACCACGATTGCCAGCCTTATGCAAAAACGGATTGATGTTGAAAATCAATTGGTAGAATCCGTACGTTGGAATGAAGAAATGCTGCAGAAGTTAACGGGGGCAGTAAATCAACTGAAGGATACGGAGACCCAAAAAACAAAAGCAGTGGTGCAGTCCTACCGTGCCATCAAAGCTTCAATTGAAAAGGATATATCAGAGTCTGTTCCAAAGATGCTTCAAGAGTGTTCCTCTTTCATTAAAGAAGATAGTAATTTTAGCAAGATTCACTTAGAACTTAATGATGAGATGAACAAAAGACTGGAAGTGTACCTTGATCAGACGGTCATGCCAAAATATTACCGCTTGCTCCAAGAATGGATCGAGGGAAGCAAAGAGGAGTTCGTGCAAGGTCAGGAATTCTTGAATGAAATAGGTGAAGGCTTTAATCATATGTATGGGGAAGAACGCCTCAGCCTTGATTGCGATTTTAAAGTGCTCGATGATTGGCACCGTGATACTGACCGGATGACAAGTCGTTTCCAGTTGGAAACTGTCAATATTCTGCTGCGCAGAACCCCGTCTCAATTTTTATTAAAAAGTGCTGGTAAGCTGTTTGGTGCCATGACACAAAATAAAGCACTGCTTTTTAACAAATACAAATCATTTGTAGAAAATGAGGAGTATATCGAAACGATTTCTGCCGTCAAGCAACAGTTTTTTCAGCAATTTGAGCTGTTTGAAAAATCACTGGAACGAGATGTTACCCTATTTTTCAAGAGTCCATTGAATCTGTTAAATCGTTCAGTAGAGGAAGCAGGATTAGGAATTCAGTCAAACCAAGAAATGCTTACGAGCATGAATACCAATCCAGAAATGTTCCGCGATCCGTTGACACTATTTGAAGTTAGATTGCGTCAGTTTGAGTGGATGACGGTGGCAGGAAAAGGAATGCAAACCGTCTATTAATATTTGGAAAAGGAAGGTGTCTGAGGCATCTTCCTTTTCTAGGGAATTACGTTGTCCGAATGTCAAAAAAATGGTAGCCTATAGGTAATCTGTTTTGAAGGAGGGAAAACGAGTGATTAAAGTAACGGGTGCACAAACAGAGGCTTGTGTTTTTTCGAACTATCCTCAGGAAACAGCCCTAGAGCAAATCCAAGAGCTATGTAATCAAGCTTTTTTAAAGGATACAAAGATTAGTATTATGCCAGACTATCACGCCGGTAAAGGTTGTGTGATTGGAACAACCATTCAGCTAAAGGATAAGGTCGTCCCCAATCTAGTGGGTGTAGATGTCGGCTGCGGCGTGTTAACCGTCAAACTTCAGGATCAAAAAATTGATTTTAATAAACTTGATCAAGTGATCCGTACGTATGTCCCAAGTGGGCAGGAGCTTCATACAGAGGAGACAGTCAGGTTTATTAATACTAGTTTTCCCGCCATTCAAGAATTTGAAGCAGATCACATATTGAGTGAAAATAGAAGCCTTTATAGCTTAGGTACATTAGGCGGAGGGAACCATTTTATTGAGGTCTCAGTTGATACCAATGGCTATCACTATTTAACCATCCACACTGGCAGCCGCTATGTTGGGGCGAAGATTGCCACCTACTATCAAAAGGTAGCGATCTCAAAACTTCGTCAGCAGGATTTAACTGATATCATTGACCAATTAAAGGCGGAAGGACGTCAAAAAGAAATCGAAGCAATAATTAAAAGCTATAAAGAAAAGAATCCCGTTATTCCGAATGATTTAGCGTATTTGGAAGGCGAGGATTTTCATAACTATATGCATGATATGAAGTTAGCTCAAGCATTTGCAAAAGCTAACCGCGAAGAAATTGCAAGAGCGATCACGGAAAATATGGGACTAGAGGAGCAGGACCGCTTCGATACGGTACACAATTATATCGACACGGAGAACCTGATTTTACGAAAAGGGGCCGTGTCCGCGCAAAAAGGCGAACGTCTTATTATTCCGATTAATATGAGAGACGGGTCGATTCTAGCAGTCGGTAAAGGGAACGATGAATGGAATTATTCTGCTCCGCATGGTGCGGGTCGCGTATTGAGCCGCACGAAAGCAATGAAAACTCTCAATATGGACGATTTTTATAAAACAATGGAGGGCGTGTGGACGACGTCTGTTTCGGAAGAAACCTTAGATGAAGCGCCAATGGCCTATAAGTCAATGAATGAAATTTTAGAAAAGGTAGAAGAAACTGTTGAGATTGCAGGTTTCATTAAACCGGTTTATAACTTTAAAGCCAGTGAAAAGTTCACACCTGGACGATTTAAAAAATGATAGATTTGGGAGAGAGAGACTGTAATAATAGTCTCTCTATTTTCTTTTTTCAATAATTTCTGTACTCCTGTATTAATATCCTTTTGAAAAATTAACAAGATTAATCGATGGGATATTACTAGAAAGATATTCTTTTAAGTTAGGGATCAATATGTTTTCAATGACCCGCTGATTATAGTGATCGGTTGACCCAGATGTGTGGGGGGTGATGATTACATTTTCCATCTCCCATAACGGACTTTCCGGACTCAACGGTTCTGTTTCAAACACATCGAGTCCTGCTCCCGCGATTGTTCCTTCCTTTAATGCATGGATAAGGTCAGCTTCCACGACAATCTCCCCACGGCCGATATTCATAAAGAATGCGGACGTCTTCATTTGCTTAAATTGTTCTGCGCCAAACATTTGATTCGTTTCCTTGGTGAGCGGTAATGTAACCACAACATAATCACATTTTGGCAGCAGCTGATCTAATTGGTCTGGAGTATACATTTCATCCACATAGTCCTCTGGCTTTCCAGAGTGCCTGACACCAAGGACGTGCATGCCAAATGCTTTAGCGATTTTCGCTGTTTCTTTCCCAATGGTACCGACGCCGATAATTCCAATCGTTTTTTCATGTATTTCTAGTCCCATATGGGCATGATGCCAGGTTTTCTTCTGTTGGTTTTTAACGTAGGTATGGATTTTCCGCGTTAAGCCAAGCATTAATGCGAAGATAGTTTCAGAAATCGGATAAGCATGGACGCCATTGGCGCTAGTCAGGTAAATGTTTCTAGAATTTAGTTCGTCAAGCGGCAGGTAATCAACACCGGCACTCCAAGATTGGAGCCACTTCAGCTTGGAATATGGAGCGAGACAGTATTCTTCTATCCCATTATGCCAGCCAGCGATGATTTCCGCGTCCTTTAGATGCTCTTGCCAAATATTTTTATCCTTGCCTACAATCAATTCCCAATCAGGAATCATCGCATTGATTTGTGTTATGTAATCTTGATCAATATTACGGGTGATAACCATTTTTTTCATAAGTGGGGATTCCTCCAATTTAACAATGTTTTCTTTATTTAATGATAACGGAAATCAAAAAAATTGATAAGGTTTTTGTTTACTAGTCGGACACTAATCCGAAGAAACCAACAAATTTTATAAAACTATCTGATATCCAAATATTCTTTTTCCATCTTCTGTGCTATTATTTAGAAATACGAAGTAAATATAAGTAAGCGGATCTTCAGTGTGAAGATTCTTTTTTATTGGAGTGAAGGGAGGGGATTGTTTGAAAGATCGTTTGTGGACGAAATCGTTTATTATGCTCATGGTGGGAAATCTATTTGTGTTTATGTCATTTCAAATGCTTATTCCCACACTACCGCCATATATAAAATCCATTGGGGCTTCGGGGCTGGAGATTGGCCTAGTGACGGCATTGTTTTCGATTGGCGCTGTCATTAGCCGGCCGTTTATCGGCTTTATGCTTGAGTATAAGCCTAGAAAAGCACTAGTTTTAATAGGAGCAATTATGCTTTTAATGGTCACGATTCTTTATCCAGTTTCACAGGTTGTGGTGATTTTTCTATTATTCCGTTTTGTCCATGGTCTTGCCTGGGGATGGTCAACAACTGTAAATGGCACAGCGGCGGTTGATGTGATTCCAAATTCACGGCTCGGTGAAGGGATGGGCTATTTCGGACTTTCGATGACAATTGCATACATTATTGCCCCTAGTGTAGGAATATTTGTTTACAATATTACTTCTTTCACGAATCTAATTTATTTTTCAGCGATATTAGGGGTTATCTCGATCATTTTACTTACTGCTGTAAAGTATCAAACTCCTAAAGCAGTGATAAATACTAGAAAAGAAGAATTGAAATTTTCCTATCTAGGTTCACTGGTTGAAAAATCAAGTTGGTTTCCAGCATTTATCACGATTATCATCAATTTAGGCTACGGATCGGTGGTAACATTTATTGTCATTTTTGGTGAAGAGCGTGGCATTGAGCAGATCTTTTTATTTTATATTTTTAATGCGGTGATGGCCACATTGGGCAGACCATTTGCAGGGAGATGGTTTGATGAGAAGGGCCCTATAGGACTTGTATTGTTCTGTACATTCGCTACATTTGTTGGCATATGGGTACTCTCTTTTGCACATTCCAGCTTATTTATTGCCATTTCAGGTGCATTATTCGGTATCGGATTCGGCTGCTTGATACCAACGCTGCAATCTTGGGCCTTACTCATGACACCTGCACATCGACGAGGTGTGGCCAACGGGATGATCTTTTCGTCGATTGATTTGGGGATTGGGCTAAGCGGTCTTATTTTTGGGGTGCTCGCCCAGTTTGTTGGGACGGCATCTATCTTTCGTATCGCTAGTCTTTTTCTCATAGCAGCTATTGTTTTAGTTGTAATAATGGAAAGAAGAAAACGAGCGTCGTTAAAAGACGAAGTAGCAAAGGAAAAGGTCAGGACATCATATTAAATGAGGTCCTGACCTTTTTTTCAAAATAGTGGCGTAAAACCCCTTTCTTCAGAAATGGGGATATAAGCCATATTTTTTTCTTTTTACTATCAATTACTATTCCATAGTAGTATAATAAGTATATAGAACAAATGTTCCGTTATGTGGTGAAAAAATAAATGGAACCCCATAAAAAGAACATGAAAGAACAGAAGAAAAAAGAATCGAAAGGAGATATTGTCATTCGGAAATTCCCGCTCCGTTTAACCGACGAGGAAAGAAGATTAGTCGATACTCTACGTAAGGAAGCAGCAAATCTGTGGAATGACTGCTTAGATCTCCATTGGTGGCTATATGATGCCTATAAGGTTTGGACAAGTGCATCTGAAAAAAAGCAATGGTACAATGCCACCACACATAAATTACACTCGCAAACGATTCAATCGATCATCGAGTTACATGAAGAAACATGCAAAAGAACAAGAGAGTTACGGGCAAAAGGTGAGAAACAGTGGCGGTACCCTTGGAAATACAAAAAGTTCTTTTCCGTTAAATATAAAAAAACTGCAATTAAATTGTCCGGTAAAAAGCTCAGGTTTAGCAATGGAAAACAACAATCCCCCTTAGTGATCCCTCAACCGAAGCACATTGATTTCCATACGATAAAAAGTGCCGAAATCGTTTGGCACAAAAATCAATACTGGATGCATCTAGCAGTGGAAGTACCAAAACAAAAGCAGGTTCAAGGTAAAAAGGAAGCCGGCTGCGATTTAGGGCTCATCCATGCGGCCGTTTTAAGTAACGGAAAAATCCACCTCATTGTAACAGGAAGAGAACTTCGCTCGTTACAGCGCTACAGAAACAAAAGATTGAAAGAGTTTCAGAAGCTGATTAGCCAGAAGAAGCCAAGTTCGAATAAAAGGCAAAAACTCATTTTGCGTAAACGCCGTTTTTTAGAAAAACTGGAACGGAGAATGGAGTATCTATTGCATTCTATTTCGAAAATGGTCACAGATTGGTGTGTGGAAAACCATATTAAAACACTCTATATAGGAACACCGGATGGCGTTCAAAAGAATACGAAAAAGAAAAAGAAAACCCGTAAAGAAATTCGTCAACAATTGTCCAATTGGAGTTTTGGGCAATTAATCAAAACAATAAAATACAAACTAAAACTTCGAGGAGTCAAAGTCCAACTTGTAGAAGAGTCCTATACTTCCGGCACGTGCCCGTCATGTGGAGAATTCCGCAAACAAAGGAATCGAAACTTCGACTGTCATTGTGGCGCGGAAGGACATCGGGATGTAGTAGGTGCCATTAATATTTTGGACAAGTCTGTCAATAAACAGCTAACGAAAAATCGGAAACTACCTAAAATAGAAGATACGAAGTATCGCCGAGTCCTTTTAGCTCCCATTGTCTCGCACAATGAGGCTAAAAGGGCAGTGGCGTAGTGCTTATGATTGGGCTGCGGTATGTGGTTTTTACTACATGTCGTAATGAACTGGAGAAGTAGTAAGACCTGGAAGCCCCGGCCGAAAGGCGGCTTTGATGAAGGTTTAAAAAAGAATCCCCTGGATTTATCCATGGGGAGAAGTCAATAAACTGTTCAGTAAATGATCACTTTTCCAGCATTAATGTCCATACGACAAACACATTCAAAAAGGTCAACAGTAAATGACCATTATTCTATATTTTTTCTCTTTGGCATAATACTTGCAACATAGAATCATAGGAAATCCTAATAGGAGGTATAAACAATGCAAATTCAAACTTGTCGTGCGATCATTACTGGCGGTGCCTCAGGGCTTGGAGAGGCAACCATTCGTAACATTGTTCAAAACGGAGGAAAAGCGGTTAGTTTTGACCAATCGGAAGAAAATGGTTTACGTCTTCAAAACGAACTTGGTGAAGCCGCTTTATTTTTAAAAGCAGATGTCACTATAGATGAAGACATTCAGGAAGCAGTTAGTAAAGCTGCTGCGTTTATGGGTGGAGTGAATACCGTAGTGAACTGTGCAGGGATTGGGATTGCGGAGAAAGTACTCGGCAGGAATGGCGTGCATAATCTTTCACTTTTTTCAAAAGTCATTCAGGTGAATTTAATCGGTACTTTCAATGTGATTCGGGTTGCTGCTGAGAAGATGACCAGTAATAAAGTGAATGAACAGGGGGAAAGAGGTGTGATTATTAATACTGCTTCTGTTGCGGCTTATGATGGACAAATTGGCCAGGCTGCCTATAGTGCCTCAAAAGGTGGAATTGTCGGAATGACCCTGCCGATTGCAAGGGAGCTTGCTCGCTACGGAATTCGTGTGATGACCATTGCTCCTGGACTTTTCCATACACCGATGTTTGATACCCTTTCACAAGAGGCGAAAGATTCGCTTGGAAAAATGGTGCCGTTCCCGTCAAGACTGGGAATCCCGAGTGAATACGCACAACTCGTTCAAAGCATCATTGAAAATCCAATGTTAAATGGAGAAACAATTAGGCTTGATGGGGCAATAAGAATGCAGCCGAAATAAAGGTGAAGTTGGGGAAGGCACAAGCCTTCTCTTTTTGTTCGTATGGAATGACCAGGAGTATTGTTGAAATATTCAAAAATATCCCTCTTTTTTGTTACAATAAAGATATGAATAAAAGGGGGTAACGAAATGCTCCAAATTAAAGAGCTTATTACGCCAGTCGATTGTATAGTTACCGAAAATACGACACTAGTTGAAGCCATCAGTCTGATGAACAAAAAGAAGTGGAACCTGCTTCCTGTATCAGATATTGGTAGAAAACTAGTTGGCGTTTTTACCCGAAGCAGTTTGTTTCAAATGGTTTTGGACGAGAAACCCCTAACTACTCCTATCAAAAAATACATAAAAGCTCAGGTTGAAACACTGCCCATAAATACCCCATATGAAAAAATCGAATTGATTGTCAAAAACAGTCAGGTTGGCACCGGTGTGGTCATCGATGAACAGGCCCAGGTCGTAGGAATCCTCACGAAAACAGATATGGTCATGTCACTGCTGCAAACCTCACAAGAGTTAAAAACAGTAAAAACCTTAAAAAGGACATTAGAAACAGCTTTAGACCATGCCTATGACGGGATTGTCATGACGGATGAAAAGAAAAAAATCCAGATGGTCAGTCCTCCTCTACTCGAATTATTTAATCTTCAACTGGAAGCAGTTCTATACCATCCCGTTGCGAAAGTATTACCGCAACTACAATTAGACAATGTTTATCAATCGGAAACGGCTGAGGTTAGCGAATTTCTAGAAATCAATGGTATTAAATATATCGTCCACCGAATTCCCATTCAAGAGAATGGAAGAATCATTGGAGCCATTGGCAAGGTCGTGTTTAGACAATTAAATGAGGTCAGCGAGTTATTCAAAAAGTTACAGAAAGCGGAAAATAAGGCGAGTTTTTATCATCAGCAATTCCAGAAGTCAGAGTCAGCCAGGTTTACCTGGGATCACCTATTAACAGTTGATCCCTATATGGAAAAGTTGAAAAAAAGTGCGGCCAAAGCGGCAAAAGGAAGGTCAACTATTCTTATCCGTGGTGAAAGTGGAACGGGTAAAGAATTGTTTGCTCAAGCAATTCATAATAGCAGTGCAAGAAATACAGGAAAGTTTATTGTGGTGAATTGTGCAGCGATACCAGAGGATTTGCTAGAATCAGAGTTTTTTGGCTATGACGAAGGGGCCTTTACGGGTGCGAGACAAAAAGGAAAACTTGGAAAGTTTGATTTGGCTAATGGTGGAACGCTCTTCCTTGATGAGGTAGGGGACATGTCACTCTCATTGCAGGCCAAGCTGCTGCGCGTGCTTCAGGAAAGAGAGTTCTACCGGGTTGGCGGTACGGTAAGAATTCAGGTTGATGTAAGAATCATTGCTGCCACCAATCGAAATCTTGAAGAAATGGTCCAAGAGGGTCTTTTTAGAGAGGATTTATATTATCGACTCAATGTTATTTCATTAAATGTCCCTCCACTCCGCGATCGACTGTATGATACTGATCATTTGATTGGGCGATTCATGATTGAATTGAATCAAATTTTAGGAACTAGCATTACTGGTATCGAAGATAGGGCAAGAGGAGCGATGTTAGATTATGCCTGGCCTGGAAATGTCCGTGAACTGCGAAATGTCATGGAACGTGCCATGACATTTGCGGAAAATGGGAAAATTAGATTGGAGGATCTTCCCGATTATTTAGTGAAGCAGATTTCCGTTGTAGAGCCTTATTTAAATGTGTCACTTGTCGAAAACGCAGAACTCGAAGCGATTAAAAAGGCATTAGTACAAGTACAAGGGAATAAAGTAAAAGCGGCTAGATTACTAGGAATCAGCCGATCCGGTTTATATGAAAAAATCAAAAAATACAAACTGCCGACCTAGGGTGAAGAGTGTCCAAAAAATGGACACCTTTTTGTATTTTGTGTTTGCTTGAAAAACATATCGTCATATAAGGCTGCTGTTTTTCAGGCTGATGGCCTACGTATTGTTTTTTTTGAATACTGGCACAAAAATTGCATGAATATTGAGGGAAGTCTTTTTGAAGGAGGATTCTTATATGAATATCGGAAACCTTTTAGCGCAAAATGCCCGCAAATTTCCTGAATTACTAGCCATCGAATGTGAAGGACGAAGTTATACGTATCGCCAATTTAATGAAGAAGTAAATAGACTGGCAAACGGCTTATTGGTCCAGGGGGTAAATAAGGGTGACAAGCTGGCGATGATGATGAAGAATTCGGATCACTTTGTCTTTACGTTTTTTGCCGCTGCCAAAATTGGGGCCGTTGCCGTACCTGTTAACTTTCGTCTAACTGCATCAGAGGTTCACTATATTTTAGACCAATCCGATACGTCTTTAATTGTGTGTGACAAGGAGTTTGAACAAATAATCGCAACTGCCAAACAAGGCACGGAAACTCGGTTGGTTATTACCGTTGGTGACCCAGAAATAACTGGATACTATTCGTATGAAAGGATTTTATCCAATAATCTAAATGAGCCGGATGTTGAGGTTTCCGAGCAGGATGAATTAGAAATTCTCTATACTTCGGGTACAACCGGCCGTCCCAAGGGTGCTCTGTTTGATCATAGTCAAATTTTTAAAGTAGGGATTGCTGTTGTTATTAATATGGGGATCAGACAGCATGAACGAATTCTTCACCTCGCACCACTGTTTCTCTCAGCCCAATTAAACCTGTTCCTGATTTCTGGGGTAGCACTCGGTGCTTCACATATTATTCATCGCGACTTTCATCCAGTTAAAACGCTCCAAGCGATTCAAGAACATAAAATTACCCACCTTTTTGCGGTTCCAGCCATGTATAACTTTCTACTTCAAGTTCCCAATGCAGCAGATTATGATTTATCTTCTATTAAAAGAGTCGGATACGGGGCAGCGCCAATGGCACCGGAACTTGTCAAAAAAACCATTCAACTCTTTAAAACCGATCAATTCTATAACCTTTGTGGTCTAACTGAAGCAGGGCCTGGAGGAATTCTCCTTGATCCAGAAGGGCATAAACTCCATCTCGGAAAGGGTGGGAAACCCATTTTCTTGACGGAAACTAGGGTGGTCAATGAAGAAGGTAATGATGTATTACCTGGAGTGATCGGTGAATTTATTGTTCGCAGTGACATGGTGATGAAGGAATATTATAAAAAGCCGGAAGAAACGAAGAGCACCTTGAAAAATGGCTGGCTCTATACCGGAGACTTAGCGACGATTGATGAAGAAGGTTATATCACGTTAGTTGATCGTAAAAAAGACATGATTATATCAGGCGGAGAAAATGTTTACTCCGTTGAGGTTGAAGGTATTCTTTTTGAACATCCGGACGTCCTCGATGCGGCTATTATTGGTTTGCCCGATGAGGTTTGGGGAGAGGCTGTCTGTGCGATTATTGTGCCAAAGGAAGGTGCAGTGATAGATGAGAGGGAAGTGAAGAACTTCTGTCGTCAAAAACTAGCAGGCTATAAAGTTCCAAGGCGAATTTTTATAGAAGAGCAGCTGCCAAGGAACGCTTCTGGGAAAGTACTAAAATATCAACTGCGTGAGAAGATGAAGGTAGTAAACATAAAGAAAAACATTTGATTATGGATTATATTTCCAGTTATTGTATAAAAACATCTGAAATTTGTAAAAAAAATCTAAGATTTGTAAAAAAACATCTGAAATTTGTAAAAAAAGCCCACGTTTATGTAAAAAAGGCTCACGCTTATGTAAAAAACCATGAATTTGTAAAGATAAAGACCGATTTTATAAGAAATCCTTTTCAAATATCAATTATGTAAGCGTTACCACTCAGAAAGAGAGGTCATTTGAATGAAACATCCATACTTAAATGAAGATCATGAAATTTTTCGCAAGTCATTGAGAAAGTTTTTGGACAAAGAAGCATATCCCTTTTATGAGCAGTGGGAGGAGGACCGAATGATTCCACGTTCCTTCTGGAAGAAGATGGGGGAGCAGGGATTTCTTTGCCCTGATATTGATGAAAAATATGGCGGCAGTGAGGTCGATTGGGGATTTGCGGTCGTCATTAATGAAGAGTTGGAACGAGTGGGCTCAGGTTTAGTTGGGATTGGCCTCCACAATGACATTGTCGTCCCTTACATCACCGCCTATGGGACAGAAATGCAAAAGCAGCGCTGGCTGCCGAAATGTGTTACCGGTGAAATTATCACAGCGATTGCAATGACAGAACCGGGCACAGGTTCTGACCTGGCCAACATCAAAACAACGGCAAAATTGGACGGCGACCACTATATTGTAAATGGACAAAAGACATTCATTACCAATGGAATTCAATCCGACCTCATCGTTGTTGCTGTTAAAACGGACCTTAATGCGGTACCAAAACATAAAGGTGTTAGTCTCCTCGTCATCGAGAGAGATGCCCCTGGTTTTTCACGTGGAAGAAAGTTAAACAAAGTAGGTCTCCATTGCCAGGATACAGCGGAATTAATCTTTGAAGATTGCCGTGTACCGAAAGAAAACCTGCTGGGGGAGGAAGGTAATGGTTTCCTTTATTTAATGGAAAAACTCCAACAAGAACGGCTTCTTGTCGCAATTGGGGCGCAAACTGCCTCAGAAGTCATGCTCAAAATGACGATTGACTATGTAAAAAGCAGAGAAGCGTTCGGAAAACCAGTCAGCCAGTTTCAAAACACCCAATTTAAAATAGTCGAAATGGCAACCGATATTGAAATGGGCAGAGCCTTTTTGGATCAATTAATTGCCGAGCATATTGAAGGGAAAAACGTAGTAACGAAGGTCTCGATGGCGAAATTTAGGCTGACTGATATCGCCAAGAAGATTGCTGCAGAGTGTATGCAGCTCCATGGCGGCTATGGATATATGGAAGAATATGAGATTGCGAGACGATTCCGTGATATTCCTGTTTCCAGCATCTACGCAGGAACCAACGAAATTATGAAAACGATTATTGCGAAAAATCTAGGATTATAGAGAGGAAGATGACTATGCGTGAAGTAGTAATTGTTGAAGGAGTACGTACACCAGTAGGAAGAAGAAATGGCGTGTTAAAGGATATCCGTCCGGATGACTTATCAGCCCTGACATTAAAGGAACTAGTCAATCGAGCAGGGATCGACCCTGCGCTTGTGGAGGACGTTATTTGGGGTTGTGTTACCCAAGCCGGTGAGCAAGCAGGCGATATTGCAAGAGTTGCTGCGTTAATTGCCGGCTTCCCAATCGATGTCCCAGGGACAACAATAGACCGCCAATGCGGCTCAAGTCAACAAGCTGTGCATTTCGCTGCTCAAGCGATCCTTGCCGGTGATATGGACATTGTGATCGCCGGCGGTGTTGAAAGCATGTCCCGTGTTCCGATGGGCTCAAACTACAAAGGGGCTGAGGAACCTTTTAGTCCAAATTTAAGGTCAAAGTACGAAATGATTCATCAAGGATTGTCGGCCGAGAGGATTGCTGAAAACTATGGTTTTACCCGTGAAGTTCTGGATCAATTTTCTCTTGAAAGTCATCAAAAAGCACTTAAGGCACAGGAGGAAGGTTATTTTTCAAGAGAAATTTACCCAATCGAGGTAAAGCTTCCTGACGGTACAACAACTGTCATCAAGGATGATTCTGGTCCGAGAAAAGGAACATCTATAGAAGCATTGGCAGGTCTCCGCACTTCCTTTAAAGAAGATGGAGTGATTCATGCCGGAAACTCCAGCCAAATAAGCGACGGGGCAGCAGCCCTATTACTCATGTCGCGCGAAAAAGCAGAAGAGCTTGGTCTAAAACCGCGCTTCCGTGTTCACACACGCGTGGTGGTTGGCTCGGATCCAACTTTGATGCTGACAGGACCAATTCCGGCTACACAAAAGGCACTAGAAAAGTCTGGCTTATCAATCGATGATATTGATGTGTTTGAAGTCAATGAAGCCTTCGCCTCTGTTCCGCTGGCTTGGCTGAAGGTGATTGGTGCAGACCCAGCAAAACTAAATCCAAATGGCGGAGCGATTGCCCTTGGTCATCCGCTTGGCGGCAGCGGGGCGCGTTTAATGGTGACAATGATGCACGAACTTGAGCGGACCGGCGGGCGCTACGGATTGCAAACAATGTGCGAAGGCCACGGAATGGCAAATGCGACGATTATTGAGCGGTTAAACTAAGAGTTATTTAGATTCGCTGATAGACCATCAATATTCGCTGATTGGCCACAGGAATTCGCTGATGAACTATCAAGATACGCTGATAAACTAGCAAAACATACGAAAGACCATAAAAAGTTCAGTAATGGAGGCAATTCAATGACGACGACAATCGGGAAAATCTTTGATTTGACGGTGAAAAAGTATCCGAACAAGCAAGCCATTTACGATGTCAGAAAAAATGTCCGGTTTACTTATAAGGAATGGAGCGAACAAGTGAACCGGCTCGCCAATGCCCTCTTAAAAGAAGGCGTTCAAAAAGGCGATCGTGTTTCCACCTTCATGTTTAATACCGAAGAATTAGGGACAGCATTTTTCGCCTGTGCGAAAATTGGTGCGATTTTCAATCCGATTAATTTTCGCTTGATGCAAGAAGAAGTTGCCTATATTCTTTCTGATGCCACCCCAAAGGTTGTTCTTTTTGAAAAAGCATTGGAACCTGTTATATCAGCGATCGCCAATCGCTTCGACAAGACCTCCTTCTGGTTTATTGATGACGAAGCACCCGCGTATGCTTCTAGTTATCAGGAAAAACTGGCCGCTTCATCAACCGAGTACGTTCAGGCGGACGTAAAGGAAACCGATCTATATGCGTTTATCTATACCAGCGGGACAACGGGAAGGCCAAAGGGAGTTATGCACACCCACCGCAATATGGTAGACCAAAGTGTTTTCTGTATTGCCTCATGCAAACTTAGAGCGGAAGACGTTGGTCTCGTAACTGCACCAATGTTTCATTGCGCTGAACTCCATTGTGCTTTCCTGCCAAGGATTCATGCAGGGGCAAGTAATGTTATATTGCATCAATTCAATCCAAAGGCGATCCTCCAATTGATTGAACAAGAAAAAATTACGAAGTTCTTTGCGGCGCCAACCATGTGGAACATGCTCCTGCAAGAGGACCTTAGCAAGTATGATCTATCCAGTCTGAAGCTTGGTTTATATGGTGCGGCGCCAATGGCCCCATCACTCGTTCATGCACTCCATGACAGCCTAGGAATCTCATTAATTCAAGCCTATGGAATGACCGAAATGGGTCCCGCCATTACTTTTCTATCAGAAAGTGACCAACTGAGGAAAGCAGGTTCGGCAGGGCAAGCAGCCTTGAGCCACGATATTCGGGTTGTTCGCACTAGAGAAGATGGTCCCTCAGATCCTGATGATGTCGTTCCAGTAGGTGAAACCGGTGAGATTATTGTTCAAGGTCCATGTATGATGGTGGGTTATTTCAACCGCGAAGAAGCGACAGAAAAAGCATTGTTTAAAGGTTGGTACCATTCCGGAGACATTGGCTATCTCGATAATGAGGGTTACCTTTATGTCAATGACCGTGTCGATGACATGATTATCAGTGGCGGCGAAAATATTTATCCAAGGGAAGTCGAAGACCTCTTGCATGCCCACCCAGGTGTCCTTGATGTGGCAGTAGTTGGCCAGCCAAATGACCGGTGGGGCGAGACTGTAACTGCCTTCGTGGTAAAAAAGGATCCGAAGGTAACTAACGAAGAACTGGATATACACTGCAAAAACAGCAATCAACTTGCCAATTACAAACGCCCGAGGAAATACATTTTTTGTGAAGCGCTGCCTCGAAATGCCAGTGGGAAAATCATGAAATTTGTCTTGAGAAAACAACTGGAGGAGTTATTTACCCCAGGTACTACAAATTCGTAAAAGAGGGTCCTTACTATGTTAAAAGGTATAAAAGTCATTGATTTCACGAACTACTTGCCAGGTCCTTTCGCAACCTTACGATTGGCCGAATTGGGTGCGGAGATTATTAAGGTGGAGCCTCCTGAAGGAGATCCTGCCAGGCATACGGGGATTTCAAAGCAGGGGAGTGGGCTTGTTTTTCTAGCTAACAACCGTCAGAAAAAAAGCATCACTCTTAACTTGAAGGAGCAAGAGGGAATTGACACTGCCCGGAAATTAATTGCAAACGCGGATGTGGTTCTCGAAAGTTTTAGACCAGGTGTAATGGAGAAACTTGGGTTGGGATATGAGGCAGTTCAACAGGTAAAGCCTGATATCGTCTACTGCTCTATATCAGGCTATGGACAGACAGGTCTGTTAAGTAAGCTAGGGAACCATGATATCAATTATATGGCTTTGAGCGGGGTTTTGGCCCAGTTCAAGGATAAGGCCGGCAAACCTGTCCATCCGTCGATTACGCTTGCCGATTATATAGGCGGTTTTGCGGCTAATGAACGGATATTGGCCGGGCTCGTTTCGAAAGCGTTAACAGGAAAAGGAAGCTATCATTCTATTTCAATTACTGACCAACTGGTTTCATTATTGGGGAACCATGTCATGGTTGAGAAAGAAACCGGGGCGGGAACTGGCATTAATGTTCTTAATGGAAGCATTGTTTCATACGCCTTGTATGAAACGATGGATGGACGTTTCATGAGCATTGGCGCTCTCGAACCAAAGTTTTGGGATAATTTTTGCAGCGCTAATGGGCGTGAAGAATGGATTCAGTCGCATTTTTCCCAAACGGTGGAGTCCAATCCAATTTTTCAAGAAATCTCAGCACTTTTTAAAAGCAAAACCTTCTTTGAGTGGATTGAATTCGCCCAAAAGGTAGACTGCTGTATGGCTCCTGTCCTTGAGATAGGGGAATTAAACGAGAACCCTTACTTTCAAGAGAAGGAGCTCATCTTTTTATCACCTTGGGGAGACTATCAAGTTAAAATGCACAGTGACTTAGAGCAGGAATCCATTGCCCCTCCGCCTCAAAAAAACGAGCATAAAGAAGAGATATTGAATAATATTTTGATATAAAAGGAGAACCTAGACTGCCCGAGGATCATTTGGCAGTCTATTTTTTGTATAGGTCGTAATAGCACCATACAATAGGTGAATATTAATGTATAATAATGGTATAAATACATATTTAAGGGGGAGGGTTCGGATGATGGGCAGAACTGATTTGTTTGGTCTCTTTGCTATAATTCCAATTTTATTGTATTTAATCATTCTTGGGTTTAGTATTTATTTCATTGTAAGAACAATAAGGTTCATGAATGAAAAAACTAAATTAGACCAACAAAGAAATGAGAAGTTGGATGAACTGATTCAAACGATTAAAGTAAATAATAGGACAGAAGAGTAAATGAAATCATTTGTGAAAACGCTAGAAGACCTAAGCGTTTTCTTTTTAAATGATTTGTTTTAAGCTAAAGTCAACAAAGGACTCTGAACGAATGGTTTTTTCGTGAAAGGTTAAAAATGATGTAACCGGATTTGGGATCACGATACATCTCATCCCTGCTTCAATTGCTGCTAAGGCTCCATTAAGTGAATCTTCAATTGCTAGTGCCTCTTGCGGCTCAACCTGCAACTCCTCTAGGGCCTTTAGATAAAGGGCAGGATCAGGTTTAACTTTAACTACATCTTCTCTTGTTTTAATTACCGAGAAATATTCCCAAAGCTGAAACTGCCTAAGGAACCCCTCGACCCACTCTCTCGATGAACTAGAGGCAAGCCCAATCATAAGCCTGAGCTCCCTAGCTTCCTCTAATTTTTCCACAACTCCCTCACGCACTTCTAAAATTCCCTTTTTTTCTAAGAAGCGCTCATGTGCTAATTTATTTATTTTTTTCGAATCAACCTTCATTCCCGTTTGTGCCTCTAAGTATTGAAAAAATCCCTCATCTGTAGTTCCAATACATTTAGCAAATTCCTCAAGTGGCAATTCAATATTAAACTTCTCTTTTAACAATTCCTCAAATACTTGATACCAAATCGTCTCTGTATCAATAATCGTTCCATCAAAATCAAAAATAACTGCTTTAATTGCCATGGTCTCCTCCCATTCTAGTGCACCAATTTACTTCTAGGTAGTTTCATTATAAATTGAATCCCAGCTACTGTCGCAAATTTAACTAAAAGAATAGAAACAATTTACCAAAGGTTTACTTATTATTATTGATAAATGCTTTTTGAAAATCCAATGACAAGCAGTATAATAGAGTAAGAATATCATTAACTTAATAGGATCATCTATGTATTGAAAGGAGGAAAAATGTTGTTTGAAAAAGCATTGCCATTACTAGAATCGCACTTCGGTTATAGCTCCTTCAGGACAGGCCAAGAGCAGGCAATCCGTTCCGTTTTAACCAGCAAAAACACAATTACGGTTATGCCAACGGGTGGCGGTAAATCCATCTGTTATCAAATTCCTGCACTTGTCTTACCCGGTACCACAATAGTCATTTCCCCACTGATTTCTTTAATGAAGGACCAGGTAGATGCCCTCATTCAAGTCGGTATTCCAGCAACATTTATCAATAGTTCGTTAAGTTTTGGCGAAGCAAATAGGCGAATGATGGAAGCGGCCGAAGGAAAATATAAGCTTCTGTACATAGCGCCTGAGCGTTTGGAATCACGTGAATTTCTTGAAGATCTTTACAGCATGGACATTCCATTAGTAGCCGTGGATGAGGCCCACTGTATTTCGCAATGGGGACATGATTTTCGGCCAAGCTATCGCCATATTCAACAATTAATTAATAGCCTGCCGCAAAGGCCAATTGTATTGGCCCTTACTGCTACAGCCACACCAAAAGTACGTGAGGATATTTGCGATTTATTGAATATTGATGAAGAGAATACGATTATTACCGGATTCGAGCGGGAAAATCTGTCCTTTACTGTTATCAAAGGACAGGATCGCGACAAGTTTATTAAAGACTATTTAAAAAAGAATGATAAAGAAGCGGGCATTATATATGCAGCAACAAGGAAGAATGTCGACCAAATTTATGAGAAATTACTGAAAGCAAATATTAAGGCAGCCCGCTATCATGCGGGGATGGGGGATGTAGAGCGAAATCGTGAGCAGGAACGATTCTTAGAAGATAAAGCGACAGTGATGGTCGCCACCTCTGCTTTCGGAATGGGAATAGATAAATCCAATATCCGTTATGTGGTACATTATCAGCAGCCCAAAAATATGGAGAGTTATTATCAGGAAGCGGGCCGTGCGGGCAGGGATGGTCTGAAGAGTGAATGTATCATGCTTCATTCCTCACAGGATGTTCAAATTCAGCGTTTTTTAATTGATCAATCCAGTGATCGGAGCCGCATCACACAAGAATTAGCTAAACTCCAGCAAATGGTCGATTATTGCCATACCGAAAACTGTCTGCAGGAATTTATCTTAAAATATTTTGGTGAAACCGAAACAGAGCCTTGCGGCAGATGCGGCAACTGTTTGGACACGAGGACAAGCATCGATGTAACGAAGGAAGCCCAAATGGTGATGTCCTGCGTTATTCGGATGGGGCAGCGCTTTGGTAAAACGATCACGGCTCAAGTGTTAACAGGTTCAAAAAATAAAAAAGTAACGGAAATGGGTTTTGATAGGCTTCCAACCTATGGAATCATGAAGGATAGAAGTTCAAAGGATGTCAGTGACTTTATTGAATTCTTGATATCACAGGAATTAATCGCGATCGAGCAAGGGCAATTTCCAACCTTATTTGTTTCACCAAAAGGAAAAGATATTCTCTTAGGTAAAGAACAGGTCCATCGCCGTGAAACTGTACAGGTGAAACAAGTAGCTAAGGATGACCCATTGTTTGAAGTGTTAAGAGAAGTGCGGAAGCAGATTGCCGAATTAGAAAAAGTACCACCATTTGTCATTTTTTCTGATGCTGCCTTAAAGGATATGTGTGCAAAGCTGCCAAAGTCTACGGAAGAATTTTTACAAGTTAGTGGAGTGGGAGAACTGAAACTTAAAAAATATGGCCTAGAATTTATTCAAGCCATCCGTACCTTCTGTGAAACTAATGTAGACTATCAAAGTGAGTTGGTACCTTTGGAGAAAGCTCCAAAGAAGCCAGCTAAAAAAGCTGGGGTAACCGATTCTCATTTGGAGACATTAAAATTACATCAGGGGAATTTTTCGATTGCGGAAATTGCCAAGCAGCGGAATTTGGCAGTTAGCACGGTGGAAACCCACTTACTTCAATGTGCGCAACAAGGGTTAGAAGTTGATTTTTCAAAACATATTCCGGATGAATACATGCCGCTTCTAGAAAAAGCCTTGGCAGAGGCTGGCCGTGAGCGACTGAAGCCGATCAAGGAATTGCTGCCCGAGGAAGTAAGCTATTTTATGATCAAAGCCTATGTTTATTTTATTAACAAAAAGAAATAGTTTGGCAAAAAGAGGGCACACATCAGAGAAATATTGAAATTATCAATATTTTTAGAATATTCTTAACGGTTGTCGATATCACTGTTATCTTGTTGATATTTCCCCGGGAATTTGTCGATATCCCACCTAATAAAAAGAACAGGGAAGCAATATAACCTAGCTGCCCTGTTCTTTATCATATTCATCTAAAAATGGCTTATTAGCATAATAGTACATCATCGCCATGAAAACAGCGCCGCCAATCAGGTTGCCTATCGTTACAGGCACTAGATTGTGAATCACTCCAGCCCATGAAATCGTCCCTGGATGGTTTAAAACTAAGGCAATGGCAAACGTACACATGTTAGCGATACTATGTTCATATCCGGAAATAAAGAAACAAAAGACAAACAGCATCATCGCAAACATCTTCGGTCCATCGCCTTTTAGACCCATCGGAAGAAAAAAGGCCATACAGACGAGCCAATTACATAGGATTGCTCGGAAAAATAGCTCGGTTATTGGGACCTGCATTTTGATCTCGACTACATGAAGTAGAAAGCCGTTAACCTCGGAACTTTCATAAAGTCCCGTTGTAAAAATAATAAAGGCAAAAACCGCCGCACCTAGTATGTTGCCCGCGTAACTGCAAATCCATAGTTTTACGACGTCCATCCAGGTCATTTTCTTGCGAAGTGCGGCATAGGTGTAATAAAACGTATTTCCAGTAAACAAATCACCACCGCCATAGGCAATTAAAATGATGGCAGCCCCGAAGGTAAGTGCCGCCATCGGATAGGCAAAAGGGTTATCCTTAACATAAAAGAAATTCCCCGTTTTAAATGCTACAATGACCCCGAAGCCAATAAACATACTGGCAAGCGCCGCCCGTAAAATATAACGAAGGATGCTTTGCCGAAAGATTTTCAGCTTTTTAAGGGCGAGTTTCTCGGCTTCTCCTAAAGGCTGCATTTCCATGTTAGTCATAACCACCATTCGCAATTAAATATTATCCTTTTATTTTTTATCCAAAGTGCTGTGGTTATGTATTAGTAGGTAAATTTTTCATAAAACAAGCATAGAATAATAGTATTTTTTAAAACATAAACTTTTGTAATGGTTAAAAATAGCAATAACATCCGTAATTCAGTTATAATAGAGAAGTTTTTTGAAGACTGATTTTAAGGAGTCATTATGTCAAAATTGAAAAAAATTACCCCTTCATATGATCCATGGGAAGCCTATTTAGATATTGAGCAATATGGAAAGCCTCAATTAACCAATATTGAATTCACCACGACGACCCTTTGTAATATGCGTTGTGAGCATTGCGCGGTAGGCTATACACTCCAAACAAAGGATCCGCAGGCGCTTCCTCTGGATTTGCTCATACAAAGATTAGAAGAAATCCCGACACTTCGATCACTTAGCATTACCGGTGGAGAACCGATGTTATCCTTATCCTCGGTAAAAAATTATGTTGTACCTATTTTAAAATATGCCCATGAACGCGGTGTACGGACGCAGATTAATTCCAATTTAACCCTTGAATTAGATCGTTATGAATTAATCGTGCCTTACTTAGATGTTTTACATATTTCGCATAACTGGGGGACCGTCGATGATTTTGTCGAGGGT
Organism: Bacillus sp. ISL-75; assembly: GCF_018613095.1. Taxonomy (NCBI): domain Bacteria; kingdom Bacillati; phylum Bacillota; class Bacilli; order Caryophanales; family Bacillaceae; genus Bacillus; species Bacillus sp. ISL-75. The sequence continues at coordinate 68,745 of NZ_JAGGQX010000016.1, read as the reverse complement.
GGCTTTGCCAGAATGGAACGGAAGCCTGAATATGAACAACGGGAAAAATATTTTAATAGAATGATAGAAAATAGCCGTGAACTGGTAAGAGCAGGGGTGATGGTATCTGCTGAAACGATGTTAAACAAGCGGACACTACCGTATTTAGAAAAAATTCACCGTCAAATTGTTGATGAAATGCTATGCCAGCGCCATGAAATACATCCAATGTACCCAAGTGATTTTGCTAGCAATCTCGAAAGCTTATCACTTAATGAAATAAGAGAAGCGATCCATCACTTACTAGATGTCAGAGATGAAAATGTGTGGATGCTATTTGGCACGCTCCCATTTTATGCGTGCAGCGATAATCAAGAGGAATTAGCTCTTTTACAACGTTTATATAAAAGTAAAAATGTCACAGTCAGGAATGACCCTGATGGACGTTCACGATTGAATGTAAATATTTTTAACGGAGATATTATTGTTACTGATTTCGGTGATACACCGCCACTAGGAAACATCCAAACTACAAAGCTAGTAAATGCATATGAAACATGGCAGTCATCTGCTTTAGCAAACGAATTAAGCTGTCATTGCCCAGCTGTCAAATGTCTCGGGCCAAATATATTAGTTAAGAACAGTTATTATCAGGAAATGGACTTTACCAAGCGAAAAAGCAGAATAAAGTAATAAAGCAAAAGCACTTTAAATGCATTAAATTTAAAGTGCTTTTCTATGTAGTACTAGCCGAAAGATAACCTAATACCTCGCCTTGCATCGTACTATTTGGCGGATTGGGAATAATAACTGTATTAGAAATATTCAAAACACTATTGACAACTTGTTAATGGGAGACTAAAATCTAATTTATTACTTTAAATGAATAATACGTTCTCTTATCAAGAGTGGCAGAGGGACTGGCCCGATGACGCCCAGCAACCGTTCCGTTTGGAATTGGTGCTAAATCCTGCAAAACAATTTATTGTTTTGAAAGATAAGAGAGGAGTAGTCCCTTAATTTGTGATGAAACCTCTCTTTTCTGGAGAGGTTTTTTATTTTTATATAAAAACAAACCTTTCCAATCGGAGTAATGGAGTATTGATAAGAATCTAAAAGGGGGAGCTTTAATCATGAAAAGAAATATCTTTAAAAGTACACTCGTATCAGCATTAGCAGCAACACTCTTACTCACAGGCTGTGCTTCTGAGGGAGAAACAAAACAAGCAAGCACTCATAAAAAGGTTTCACTTGAAGGTGTGTCTGAAAAGTTTACAAGTGGTGATCCGTTAAAAATCAAGGTGATCCGTAAAATTGGCGGTGATGATCATACTGCCCAATTCTTAGCAGGTGCAAAAGAAGAGGGAGAAGCCTTAGGTTTTCAAGTGGACGTGTTTACCGCAAATGGTGACACGGCTAAGTTCCATGATGCTATTAATCAGGCATTAGACCAGGATTATGATGGATTTATCATTTCTCATGGTGACGATGATGCGACTGTTAATGATGTAAAAAAGATAGTTGAAAAAGGAAAAAGTGTAGTCACATTTGACTCAAATCCAAATATTGCGAAGGTTGATGGAGTAACGCTTACTTCACAGGATGATGAAGCCTTAGCAACTTTGGCCCTTGATCAACTCGTAAAGAATACAAACGGAAAAGCAAATATTGCCTACCTATGGGTCGACGGTTTCCCTGCAATGGTTAGACGTAATAAGGTTTATCAAGATGTCCTTTCAAAAAATCCTGAAATTAAAGAAGTAGAACGCTTTGGTGTGGCTGCGGCAGATACAAGTGTACAAACACAAAACGCAGTTGCAGCCATGTTAAATAAATATCCAAAAGGCAAACTGGATGCCATATTTGCTACTTGGGATACATTTGCAATCGGTGCAGCACGAGCTTTGAAAGAAGCGGGACGTGAAGAAGTGAAGATTTATGGAATCGATGTTTCCAATGCGGATCTGCAAGAAATTCAAAGAAAAGGCAGCGCTTGGAAATACACAGCAGCTGTCGATCCGAAACTTATCGGTGCTGTTGATATGAGAATACTCGCGAAAAAGCTTGCAGGTGAAGAAACACCACAGACCTTTGATTTAGATGCTTCACTTGTTTCACAAGAAAATCTTCTCAAAGCAAAAGAGCCTGTAAACATGGTTAATCTGGCAAACATTATCCCAGGCTGGGGTCAATCGACGGCATTTGAGGAAGAGTGGATAAAGACGTTAAAGAAGCATTATAAAGAATAGTCGGTATACAACTAGACACTCTCTTTTTCAATAGATGAAGAGAGTGTTTGCTTACGGGGGATGATTTTGATGAGATCAACATTGGAGATGAAAAACATCTCAATAGAGTTTCCTGGTGTGAAGGCATTGAATCAGGTCGACTTTTCGATGGAAACGGGAGAAATCCAAGCTTTGATTGGGGCAAATGGGGCAGGGAAATCAACGTTAATGAAGGTTCTCGCGGGTGCTTATGACCACTATACCGGTGAAATAAGGTTAGATGGGAAAAACCTGAAGATTCGTTCTCCGAAAAATGCACTGGACGCAGGAATACAAATCGTTTATCAAGAAGTAGATACGGCTCTCATTCCGTATTTAACTGTCGCCGAAAATATTATGCTCCTCGATACAGTCCATAACATGGGGAAAAAGCAATGGATGAAATGGAAGAACCTTCATCAAAGAGCGGATGAAATACTATCAAGTATGAACATTATGCTTCCGACGAAGAAGCTTGTAAGTGAGTTAACGTTAGCGGAAAAACAAATGATCTTAATCGCTAGGGCTGTTTCAAATCAATGTAAGTTTCTTATTTTAGACGAGCCGACAGCACCATTGAGTCATACTGAAACGACGGAACTATTCCGGATTGTCCGTGATTTAAAAAAGCAAAATGTAGGTGTTATCTTTATTTCCCATCGTTTGCCAGAAATTTTTGAAGTCTGCGATGAAGTTACTGTGATGAGAAACGGTGAATTTGTTGCAAAAGAGCGAGTTACTGATACGACTATCAACAAAGTGGTTGAGCATATGCTGGGTCAAAAATTAGAGGAACAGTTCCCAGAGAAGAATGCGTCCATTGGAAAAACGATCCTTGAAGTAAAAGGACTTTCAGATAGAGAGAAAATTAAAGATTTACATATTCATGTTAAATCAGGAGAAATCATTGGAATTGCCGGGCTTGTCGGTGCTGGAAAAACAGAATTGTGTAAGGCGTTATTTGGCTCTGAGAAATTAACGGGGGGAGACATCTTTCTTCATGGCAATAAATTCAAATTAAAGAGTCCCTATCATGCGGTTAAAAAGGGAATTGCTCTAGTTCCAGAAGAACGGAGAAAGGAAGGAATCCTAGTTCTTGAATCAGTAGAAACCAATTTAACAGCTGCTAATTTAGGTGAATTTTCAAAGAGATTAAGCTTTTTAGATCGAAAAAAAGAAAAAGAAACGGCAAAGCAGTTGATCCGTCGCCTTGGAATTAAGACACCTTCCGAAGAAACCAAGGTACAGAATCTTTCCGGAGGGAATCAGCAAAAGGTCGCAATCGGAAAGTGGCTCGTAGCTGAAGCAGATGTATATATTTTTGACGAACCAACCAAAGGCGTCGATGTTGGCGCAAAGAAGGATATCTTTGAGTTAATCGCTGAACTAGCGAACCGGGGTAAAGCAATTATTTATGCTTCTTCAGAGCTTTCGGAGATTATTGGGATTACTGATCGGGTCTATGTTTTATACGACGGTAGGTCCGTAAAGGAAATTGAAACGAGAGAAACGAATGAAGAAGAACTATTATTTTATTCAACAGGGGGCAGGTAAAATGGAGGCAAATATTGCAGCAAAGAATCAGGTAGCCCCGGCAAAAAAAGTATTTGAGTTATTTCGCTTTTTATATAAATATGGGACGATTATTACGATTCTTGCACTTATTATTATTTTCTCAGTGGCTAATCCTACTTTTATTCAGGGCAGTAATATCATCAATATCTTACGTTCGATCTCCATTGTAACGATTATCGCTATCGGTATTACGATTTCATTGTCTGTTGATGGCTTTGATTTATCGGTAGGATCGGTCGCTTCCTTATCAAACGCCATTGTCATTTCGATGTTTGTTTGGTTTTCACAAAACACATTGGTGGCGGTCATTTCTGCGATTTGTGCTTCCTTAGTAGTAGGAGCAATAAACTCATTCATGATTGTGAAATTAAGAATTCCAGATATGCTGATGACACTTGCTACGATGTTTATCATTCAAGGGACAGCATTGACGTATACAAAAGGGGCGACTGTTTCACAAAACATGGTTATGTCTGATGGCTCGATGGCATCGGGTCTGATCAGTCCATTTTTTGCAAAAATCGGAGAAGTGCCGTGGATTATTATCATTATGGCTGTGACTGTGATCCTCGTGCATATCTTTTTGAACTATACAAAGCATGGTCGATATATGTATGTGATCGGTGGTAACAAAGAAGCGGCGAGACTATCAGGTATCCCAGTTAATAAATATAAGGTGGCAGCATATTTGCTTTCGGCTCTGTTTGCCTCCATTGGCGGGATTGTGCTCGCTTCAAGGGTTTTGACATCAGAAATTAACTCTGGTGCTCCCTATTTAATGGATTCAGTTGCCGCCGCCTATATTGGATTTTCAGTGCTTGGAGCTGGAAAGGCCAACGCGTTTGGAACATTTGTTGGAGCCGTCCTGATCGGGATTCTCCAAAACGGACTCGTGATGATGTCCGTCCCATATTATGCGATGGATATTGTTAAAGGAACCGTCTTGGCCTTTGCATTAGCAATTACGTATTATAAACAAAAATAATTAAACTATGATAAACCTATCCATTTTTCGGATAGGTTTATTTTTTTTGAAAAACCAAAGTAAAATCTACAAATATAAGTAAGTTTTGAGGAACAATATTTAGAGATAGGAGGGATCTTAATGGAACATTATGAAGCATTTCTGAGAAGTAAGAATTGGGTAGATACCGATTTAGATTCAAGGTATATAAATGTTAATCATCCCTATGCTATCTTAATTTCTGAGGATGAAGGGCAAATTACCTTAAGAGGTAACACTGGGTTTGACAATGGGCAAAATGGCGAGGAGATTTTTACGTTTAACTCATTGAAAGAGCTCCAAGAGTGGTTTGAAAACAATATAGGGGAGTAACGAGAAAAAGCAGCCAGGGAAGACCCCTGGCTATTTTGATTTTTGTCGAGAAATGTCGTTTCATTTTTCTGAAAATTCAATTGACTAGAGTTTAAAAGTATAGTAATTTATATATAACAACATATAACGTTATATAAAGTTGTATATTGTTTAAAGAGTTTACTAGTGTTCATTCACTAAAATATTTTATCAGGGAGGCAACAAAATGACGACTGAATTAGTAATTGACGTGAAAAATCAAGTGCAACAAGCATTAGCAGAGGTAGAAAAAAGAAATATTTCCAATGTTTTCTTTGTAGCATGCGGCGGCTCATCTGCCATTATGTATCCAAGCAAGTATGTAATTGACCGTGAAGCGAAGGTTCTTGATGCCCATCTGTTTAGTGCAAATGAATTTATCTATCGCAATCATGCAAAACTTGGAAGCAATTCCCTGGTTATTCTGTGCTCGCACTCAGGAACCACACCTGAAACAGTAGAAGCAGCAAAATTTGCTAGAGCAAAAGGGGCTTTGGCTGTTTCTTTAACTAATGTGGAAGCGTCACCATTAGCGCTGGCTTCAGATGTCGTGCTGAAGTATCAATGGGGTGAAGGAGCAAACGCTTTCACGACGAACTATTCGGTTTTATATCAACTAGTATTTGGTGTACTAAAAGTTGTTGAAAATAACGAAAAAGCTAGTTTAGTAGAAGAAAGTCTTGAGAACTTACAAAATGTTTACGAAAAAGCTGCTGCACTCTACCAAACGAAGGCAGAGGCTTTTGGACAACAGTATAAAGATGAAAAAATTATTTATACAATGGCAAGCGGAGCAAATTATGGTGTTGCCTACTCTTATGCAATTTGTATCCTCATGGAAATGCAATGGGTTCACTCACACGCCATTCACGCGGGAGAATACTTCCACGGACCATTTGAAATTATTGATGAAGAAACACCTTTTATTATCCTGCTAGGCTTGGACGAAACAAGACATTTAGAAGAAAGAGCATTAGAATTCTCTAAGCGTTATGGCAAGAAGTTGGTTGTCCTTGATGCAAAAGACTTCGATTTCACTGGGGTTGCAGAGGAAGTACAGGGATACATCGCTCCATTAGTTTTAAATTACGTATTAAGAAAATATGCGGATCAGTTAGCAGAAGCACGAAATCATCCGCTATCAAAAAGAAGATATATGTGGACAGTTGAATACTAAACCAAGATGAAATAACCAATATACTGCAATAATCATAGATATGTATTCCTTTCTGGAGGGGAAGCTTAATGAAGAAGTTATTAATTTTAAGTATTATTTCTATCCTTTTTCTATCGTTTTTTGCTGGCTGTTCTAAGAGTTCTAGTTCAACAAATGGAAAAGATGTGGTTGAACTTAAATTCTTCCACCGCTGGCCGAATCAACCTAAAAAGCAATATTTTGAAAAGGCAGTAAAAGAGTTTGAGAAGGCCCATCCCAATATTAAAATTAAAACGGAAGCCGTCTTGAACGATTCTTATAAAGAAAAGATTCGAGTTGTCTTAGGCTCAAGCACCCCTCCAGATGTCTTCTTTTCTTGGAGCGGAGAGTTTGCCTATAACTTCGCACGTCAGGGACAATCACTTGATTTAACTAATTATGTAAATGAAGATAAAGCGTGGTCAGATCAAATCATTTCCTCCCAGTTCAAGGCCTTTACTTTAGATGGTAAGATTTATGGGATTCCGTGGTCGACTGACGGTAAGGCCTTCTTTTACAATAAGAAAATTTTCAAGGATTTAAATCTTGAAGTTCCAACTACTTGGTCCGAACTAATTGATGTCTCTAAAAAGGTAAAAGCCGCAGGACTTACTCCAATTACATTTGGAAGTAAAGCACCATGGACGATTTCCCATTATATTGGAACATTGAATCAATTGATGGTGCCGCAGGATGTTCTTGATAAAGATTATGATCCCAAAAATCCTGAAGGTGATTACTCGCATCCAGGTTATGTTAAAGCATTAGAGAAATTCATGGAACTGAAGCCGTACTTTAATAAAGGAGTTAACTCTGTAGACCATGAATATTCACGTGAGTTATTTAACAGTGGAAAAGCAGCGATCGGCTTCTTCCAGCTTGCAGAAATCGGGCTTATTGAACCATCTTTAAAAGAGGATTTAGGTGTGTTTAATGTACCAGGTGTGGAAGGTGGAGAAGGAAATGCCAACTCCATCACAGCAGCACCTGAAGGAATCATGATTTCTTCGAAAACAAAACATCCGAAGGAAGCAATGGAATTTGTCAAATTCTTAACTTCGAAGGAAAAAGGTACAGAGCAGTTAAAAGAGGTAAGTGAGTACAGTGCGGTTAAAGGAACAACAACCGATGAAAATGCATCCAAGCTTCAACAGGATGCCATCAATTTAATTGTTAATGCTGAACAAACGTACTTATGGTTTGATACAGCTGTTGATATTAAAATAGTTGATGCTTATTTAAATGGAACACAGCTAATGTTGGACGGCAAGAAAAGTCCAGAAGATGTAATGAAGGATGTCAGAGCAGCAGCAAAAGAAGTTAAGGCGTCTGCAAAAAAATAGGAAGCCAGAAAAGGTGGTTGCAAGTTGACCACCTTTTTTCCAAAGATACGCCTGTTAAAAAAGGGGAGTTATTATGCAAAATACAAACAAGTGGTTACCATACCTATATATTGCACCTTGCTTAATCTTTATGGCCCTTTTTGTTTACTATCCAATTGTTGAAAACTTTTTTTATAGTTTCTATGATTTCTCTGCTTTTTCAGTAGAAAAAACATTTGTTGGCTTTGAAAATTTTCTTAATCTTTTTAAAGATGAAGTTTTTTATATAGCTTTAAAAAATAATCTCTGGTATGCAGTCATCTCGATTATTTTTCAGGTATTTGGCGGACTTATTCTAGCGGCTATACTTGAAGATCCGCTAACACGATTCATTAGTGGATTGTTCCGTACCGTATTTTTCCTTCCAGTTGTCATCTCGATGACTGTCATCGCTTTACTGTTTACATTTGTTTATAACCCGGATATCGGAATTTTAAATGGGCTATTAAATATGTTAGGACTTGAAAATTTAACTAGGGCTTGGCTGGGAGAATCTGAAACCGCTATCTTCGCTGTTATTGCTGTGTCACAGTGGCAAAGTATTGGTTATATTATGATGTTATTTATTGTCGCGATTCAAAATATTCCCCAAGAATTGTATGAGGCTGCAGAGATCGATGGGGCAGGGAAGATTCGTAAATTCTTTTCAATCACTATTCCACAAGTAAAAGAGATGTTCTTCGTTACAACACTTATTACTTTAACCGGTGCATTTACCGTGTTTAATGAACCGTATATTTTGACAGGCGGCGGACCTGGTAATTCCAGTGAAGTTTTAGGAACATTACTCTACCATTCAGCTTTCGGTAAAGACCAAATGGGATATGCTTCGGCTGTGGCTACTGTGATATTAATCATTACCCTAATTGTTTCCTTGGTTCAGCTGAAACTATTTAAAACAGGAAAGGATGTTTAGCGTGGAGACAAGCAAAGTAATGGATTACCATCATTCGATCCCAATCACAAAGAAAAATAGGAAGCAAAAGAATGTTGTTAAAAGTCTGCCAATTTTTACAATTCTGATCTTGTATTTTGTAGTGATTGCTTATCCGCTTTTTTGGATGGTGATTAACTCATTTAAGTCCACGCCAGAGATTTTCTCCAGCAGCTGGGCATTACCAAAAGAATGGCTGTTTTCCAATTATACAGAGGCATGGAACACAGGGATTTCTGGATATTTTGTTAATAGTTTAATTGTTACAGCGACTACCTGCTTCCTAACAGTATTAATAAGTGCACTCGGAGCCTACAGTTTATCTAGGTTTGAATTTAAAGGGAAGAACATCCTATTAGTTTTCTGTATGGGAGGAATGATGCTCTCCCCACAAGTTAGTTTAGTCCCGCTGTACAAGCTCATTCAATTATTAGGAATTCATGATACGTATTTTGCAATGATCTTTCCCTACATTGCTTATCGAATTCCAATCACCATCCTACTGATCAGAGCTGCTTTTCTTGAGGTACCGAAGGAATTAGAGGAGTCTGCCTTTTTGGACGGTTGTAATACGTGGACCATTTTTACAAAAATCTTTGTTCCGTTAAATAAACCGATTTTACTAACTGGTGTTGTGTTAACTGCTTATTATACTTGGAATGAGTTTATGTTTGCGTTAATCTTTGTTGATTCTGATGCACTAAAAACCATTCCTGCCGGATTGATGCAATTTCGGGATGCCCTTCAAACCAATTGGGGTGTTCTGATGGCTGGGTTAATGATTTCAGCCCTGCCGATCATTCTCTTATTTATGTTTATGCAGAAGTATTTTATTAGAGGTTTATCTTCAGGAAGTGTTAAAGGATAAGAAGGAGTGGGGAAATATGAAAATTATTGGAATAGGCGATAATGTTGTTGATATTTACCAGGATCGTAATGAAATGTTTCCAGGTGGAAATGCTTTAAATGTTGCTGTTATAGCTAAACAAAGTGGAGCGGAGTCAGCAGCATTTATAGGTATTGTTGGAACGGATGTAGAAGGGGATCATATTCTAGATTCTTTAAACAAGAACTTAATAGATACTAGTCATGTTCGAAGAGCGGTTGGGGAAAGTGGAAAGGCTTATGTTGATCTAAATGTGGAAGGGGACCGAATCTTTATTAAATCAAATAAAGGCGGTGTTCAGGCTAAACTAAAGCTTAATTTATCAGTCGATGACTATGAATACATCAAAGCGTTTGATGTGGTACATACCAGTATATATAGTCATTTAGAGGAAGAATTGCCATTGCTTAAACAACATTTACCCGTTTCCTATGATTTCTCTAATCATTTTACAACAGAATTATTAGAAAAGGTTTGCCCTCATATCAAGTTTGCGTTTATTTCAGGAAGTGATTTTACAGAAGTTGAACTAGAAGAGATCTTCCTTAAAATACATGGACTTGGAACGCCGTTTATCATTATCACTAGAGGTTCTAAGGGCGTAATTATGTCTCATCATAACAAACGATACAAACAGGGAATTGAGGAAGCAAATGTGATTGATACTCTTGGTGCAGGGGATTCTTTCATTGCTGGTTTTTTAACCAACCACTTTAATGGGTTTACCATTGAGGAATCTTTGAAAGCAGCGGCAAAGATTGCTGCAAGAACTTGTGAAGTGAACGGTGCATTTGGGTTTGGTAGACAATTAATTTTCTAAAAACAAAAGGAATGAAATGGATACCCATTCATTCCTTTTTTTAAGTTGTTATTGTAAGTGCAATTAATTGGGTTTGTGTTTTGAAATTTGAAATATGAATTGGAACTCCTGTTTCATCGTAAACGGTTTTATCAATATTGAAAAGTGTTTCACCAATTTCACAGTCTAAATATTCCGCTTCAAATTTAGAAGCAGGAGTAACTGTAATTATTTTTTTGCTTTTTCCAGAATTGATATTGATGTGGTAAATGTTTTTCAAAACTTCATAGGTTGATGCATGTTCTGTGAAGCGTGCAGTCAAATCGGGAAAGCGTTCTAAAGAGTAATGGGCGATATCTAGTGTAAAAGGCTGTTGATCGATTGACATGATCCGGACCAACTTTAAGACAGGTGAATCAATGGCAATTTGAAGTGCTTCGGCAATTTCCGGAGTAGCTTTCATTTCTTCACAGGCAAGAATTCGCTTAGAAGGATTTTTTCCAATTTGTTTACTAAAATCTGAGAATCCATCAATAGAAACCAATTCTCGGGCAATTTTGGTTCGCGTTACAAAAGTTCCTTTCCCTTGCTTTCGCTCTAAAAAACCCTCATCCGCTAAATCCTGAATCGCCCGTCTTACGGTTATTCGGCTAACGCCATACAACTCACATAATTCCGTTTCATTCGGCAGTCTTTCACCTGATTTATAAACCCCTTGATCAATGGCTTCCTTCAGTATTTGTTTTAATTGGTCATATAAAGGTGTTGAAATTGAATTGTTTAATTTCATCGATAAAATTCCTTTCGAGCCAATAGGTCATTATATAATATTATATAATAAGTATACTTCGATGTATAGAAATATTTGATAACATTTATCATATTTATAAAATATTGGATTTAATAATATCCCGTTCACAGCAAATTTGGCAAACCGCTAGTCAACTTTGATTAAACGTTTGTTTTAATTTAAACTAAGTAAAAATGGAGAATTGTGTGTGGTGAGATAAATGGAAAAACCAGAAGAACAAACATATGAAGTTATGGAGGTCTGCTTATTAGCTGGGAAAATCATGCTTCAAAGCGGCGGGGAGACCTATCGGGTAGAAGATACGATGATGCGCATAGCCGCAGCCTTTGGTATTGAAAGGACGCATAGTTATGTAACTCCAACCGGAATTATTTTTTCAGCAGAAGGAACAGAGCCAACGAAGACCAAGCTTATTAGAATATCGGAGCGGTCAACAGACTTGAAAAAAGTCTCTATGGTAAATAGCATATCTAGAAGTATTAGTAGTGGTGAGGTCAATTTAAAAGAAGCCCTGGAGCATTTAAAGGAAATTGACTCTTTAGATGTAACATTTCCATTTAGGTTCCAAGTGGCCGCTGCGTCACTCGCCAGCGGTTGTTTTATGATTATGTTTGAGGGGGGCTGGAATGATTTTATTCCAGCGATGATTTCAGGCGGAATGGGTTATCTAAGCTTTGTATATTTTCATCGCTTTGTCCCAATCAAGTTTTTCTCGGAGTTTTTAGCATCGTTCGTGATTGGATTGCTTTCATTTTTATTTGTGAAAATTGGAGTCGGTCAGCAATTAGATAAAATTATTATTGGCTCGGTGATGACCTTAGTTCCTGGACTCTTAGTGACCAATGCGATTAGAGATTTAATGGCGGGACACTTAGTATCGGGGTTATCAAAGGGTGCGGAAGCTTTTCTAACGGCCTTTGCGATTGGGACAGGGATTGCGGTCGTATTATCTTTTATGTGAAGTGAGGTGTATTTATTGTGGCTGTTCTTGCTCAGGCACTAACAAGCTTAATTGCAACAGGTGCCTTTGGAATTCTATTTAATGCACCGAAAGAATCCTTAGTGAAGTGCGGACTGATAGGAATGGGTGGCTGGTTAATTTATTTCCTGCTAGAAGACTACTCAAATAACGCCATTTTAGCAACATTAGCTGCGACCATTTTTATTGCCGTCATCAGTCAACAATTAGCAAAGTTCTATAAAACGCCAGTGATTATTTTTAGTGTAGCAGGAATTATTCCGCTTGTGCCTGGAGGTCTGGCCTATGATGCGATGCGGAATTTTGTTGAGAACGATTATAATTCAGCGATAGCATTGGCGGCAAAAGTCCTCATGCTGGCTGGATCCATCGCCTTTGGCTTAGTTTTTTCAGAAGTAATCAATCAAGTAATTCGAAAAATTAACGATAATAGGGTACGAATCTAAACCTATTCCCTTTAGTGCAAACTACTAAAGGGAATTTTTTAAGGAAAACTTAAGCTTTAAAGATTATCATTCATTGGAAAATTCTTTCCTTTATTGTTTTTTAGTAAGGTAATATAGTAGTATATTACTATTACCAATTGTCATTCAGCAAAGTCTATTACAAGGAATGGTACATTCATATATGAAAAAAATACTAATTGCGATTTTAGTTGTCTTACTATTATTTATTAGTGCTAAAACGATTTTAGCTGTAAAGTTTGATCGTCAAGAAGCGATACAAGTCACCGAGGCTGCTCCATTAAAAACCCGGATAGTGGCACTTCTCGCAAAAGAGGCACCGAGTATTCCAGATAGTATCATCCTAGATGTACCATTAATAAATCAAATGGATCAACCCATACTTTACAACGGCTGTGAGGTAACAAGCCTTGCGATGATTCTTAATTATCACGGTGTAAAAGTGACTAAAAATGAGTTAGCAGAAAAGATTAAAACAGTTCCGTTAAACTATAGTAACGGTAAAAAGGGTAATCCGAATGCCGGATTTGTAGGCGATATGGCACATGGACCAGGACTAGGAGTTTATAACGGTCCCGTATTAGAACTCGCCCAAAAATATGTCGGTGATAAAGCAATTAATTTAACAAATCATTCGTTTGATGATGTATTAGAAAAAGTAGGTCAAGGACTTCCTGTTTGGGTCATTACCACGTCCAGCTTTGCTCCAGTTTCTGTTTTTCAAACGTGGAATACCCCGCAAGGACAAATCAAAATTACCTTTAGTGAACATAGTGTAGCGATTACAGGTTACGATGAAAATTATATTTATATTAACAATCCTTACGGTGAAAAGAATCAGAAATTAAATCGCGCCAGTTTTATTAAAGCTTGGGAGCAGATGGGTAAACAAGCGATTGTTATCGAAAAATAAAATGAAAAAGGCCTGATACCGATTCAGGCCTTTTGTTTTGGACTTTTTGGAAGTAAAATTAGTAAATATGTTCTAAAATGGGCGAAGGCAGAGGAATGAAATATCCCTCTGCCTTCTTAGTTTTATTCATTTAATGAATACGTATCGTAACTTGTGATTGGTTGTACTTCTTGTTAGCAATCGCAAGGTAAAAACTTATATAATAATCATTGTTTATAAAAACAAGTTTGCCGCGGTTATTTTTCCACCTGAAGGTTTTATACCTAAACGACGTAAGCCCTACCTCTCTTACATCCTAACGGCTCCGAAGCCGATCCAGTGTGAATAAGTTTTAATTTTAAAACATAAGCAGAATGCCAGAAAAATTCTTACTTTGCGTTATCTTATCATTTACAAGTTACAATTAAATATGAAGCACAAATATTAATATTACAGGACTGGTTCCTATTTGTCAACAAAAATAATAATACTATTTTCTTTAAAGGAATAACCAAAGAGATAACAGAAATATAATTCATAGAAGTTTTATTTAATCACGCTAAGAAAGAATGGAGGATATCCATGATACTTTTTCGAAGGTTGTTTCTTACAGCAGCTAAGTATCGGTATCGTACGGTGCTGTTATTTACGACATTTTATATTTTTATAAACGCTGGGGTTATGAGGATACTAGAGCCTAAAACATTTGAAAATACTTTCCATGCTATTTGGTGGATTCTTACCACGATGACCACGGTTGGCTACGGAGATGTGTACCCAACAACACAGCTAGGGAGAATTTGGGCGATGGTCATCGTCTATACTCTGGGAATTGGGCTTTTTGGTGTGGTAATTGGGATGATTGTCGATGCTGTGTCACAGTACAAACGGATGAAGGAGGAAGGAAGAATGTCTTTTAAAGGAGAAAATCATTACGTTATTATCGGCTGGACTGCCAAAAGCAAAAATACGATAAAAGAGCTGTTTATTGGAGATGAAAAAACAGAAATCGTACTAATTGATGAATTAGAGAAGACGCCATATGAACATGAGCGGTTTTTATATATCCAGGGGAGCCCCACAGATGAAGAAACATTGAAAAGAGCAAAAATTGAAAGATCAAAAGCAGTTTTGCTCTTTGCCCCAGATGGGATCGACAACCCAGATTTAGCGGATGGTAAAACGCTTTTAACCGCTTCCTCCATCGAGCGCTATGATGAAGGTACGGAAAAAAATATTTATACGATTGCAGAAATTCTAAATGAAAAGCATGTCGGCAATTTTAAACATGTCAAAATTGATGAATTTATCCTTTCTCATGAATCGGTGTCCAACCTGATGGCAAAATCGGCGCAGACAAAAGGGGCAAGTCATCTTTTTACTCAGTTATTAAGCCGAAAGGATGGAGACGGGGGCAGTGATTTATGGGAGGTTGAAGTTAAATCCGACTGGAAAACATACGGAGATGCGTACGAGCACTTAAAGAAAAAAGGGGCCCAGCTCATTGCGGACCGGAGTGACTTAAATATATTGAAGAAATGGAATGAACCCATTCCAAAAGATGCTCGCTTATTTGTGATTTGCGACAAGAAGACATATCAATCGCTTTGAAGTAAAAAAACGCATCTTGAGGATGCGTTTTTTTAGTAGGTTAAGCAACCAGCAATGACGATACCGATGGAAACCGACAGCAGCATTAGAAAAAGGCCGACTGCCTGGTTATCTTCCTCGATGCTTTGACTGACGTTAAAACGAGGTGTAAGCCATTCAGCCAGGTAAAAAACCACAATTTGAGCCACGATTCCGATGGCACCCCATATGGCCATATCCGTAAGAGAAATAGAATTGGCAGCAGTAGAATACAAAACAATGGCAAGACCTAGAAGCCTTCCCCCAAGGACATAGCTTGCTGCCTTATTTCCTTTTGCCATTAAGGAGAACTCTTTGACCTTTGTTGTTACTTCCATAAGAAACAGTCCTACGAATAAAAGACCAAGTGAAACTGCTAAATATAATAAGAAATTCGTCATTTCCATTCCCCCTTGTTTTTTATACCCACTGGTAAGAAATAAGATTCGTTGCCAGTGATCTTTCCACCTGCACGAATGCCGATACCTCCGGCCTTTCCGGCAATAAGAAAAGATCCGAATACTAATGAAAGTTCCTCGATTCCCTTTTCTGTTTCCAATGTAACAGTAGGGAGAGGGACGTACTGTTGAAAGACCGAAACTTCCTCTTTATAGGTTTGAAAGGAATTTTGAGCGGTAATATTGGAGTGTTGATCCCAAATTGTCACCGTATCTCCTTCTCTGCCGAAGGATGGTTTTTGAACATAGTCAAGCTGTCCCTTAAATGCATCTGCTTCAAGATAGGTAGGCAGCATATATTCCATAATCCATCCTTGCTCTTCTTTTGTATAAAAAGCTCCCTGTTCTGCTAATCCCCAAATTAAACATTGAATGGATTTCGGCTGCAACAAAAAGGCTGAGACAGGATTTAAAATAGAGAGTTTGCCTTCTTTGACTAGTTGCAATAATTCGATTCCAACCGGGTCACCTGTTATAGGATCCCGATCGTCAACCAAATGTTCAAGAGGATAGGTTTGGCGGTACAACACATCAATAGGTATACCCTCATCGTCGACAAGGGTACCGTCTGTAATCCGGAGAGTGGACAATGGAACGATCCGATTTTTAACCTGACATAACTTACTTAAATATTTAATGGTATTCCAGTCTTCGGTATGATCATTGTGGGCTGTGAACACAATGTTAGCCTTCCTTTTTCCTTTTGATGCTTCGATTACTGCGCGTGTAATACCGGAAGAAAGCAGGCGTGCTCCTCCTTCATTTGGGTCCAAGTAACCAAACTCTGAACAAACCATTCCGTTCATATGAAAACATTCCACAATAAATGTCGGTGTATCACTATTGAATTCAATTAATTTGAATCCAGCCGCGGTCAACACAAAATCGAACCGAGCGATAATGGTTTCAGGGGAGAAGTTTTTCAACCTTAAAAATGGAAGACTTACAGGTGGATACCCAAGTTCAAGGAGTTGTTCATCAGTAAGACTCCGTAACAGGCGGGCGGTTTTGAAAAAAATGTGACCCATGCGTTCTGTTGCTTCTTTTAAAAGGCAGGATGTATGTTTCGTTATCGAATAAACTTGGTAAAGACTATATTCGCTCTCGTATAAATCTGACCAAAAGGTTGGGAATTGCGAATAAAACACCTTTCGATTCGTTGAATAATTCGACATTTCTAACCTCCAAATCCACCCTTTGAACCACTGCCGAATCCTCCTTTAAAGCTTGAAGAGGATTTGTATGACTTGTAAGAGGAGGATTTCAAGAGTGATGATTTATTTCGATAATAGCTTCCCCCGTAAAAAAAATGGCCATAATGAGACGAGTGAGTATCATCACATTGCCATACCCCTTGGTCATCATCCCAGTCCCAGTCTCGGCACCTGCTGTCATCGGGCTTTGGGGGGCGGTCGTCTGAACAGGCAGAAAGTGTTCCGGCTATGAGGGAAGTGATAACACCAGTCACTAACCATTGGGTTTTCTTCACCGTTTCACGCTCCTTATTGAATTTATATTTTAATTATAAAAGTAAACCTTAGGAAAACAATGATAAAATGAAAGAAAAAATGAAAGAGGGATGAAATTTGAGGTTGGAATATCGATTGGATGATGAATATCAAAAGTTTCCTGCCCTTTGGAGCTATTTAGATTTAACAGTTAGTGAGGCAGTAGCAAGAATGACATGCGAATACTTCGTCAAAGAATCCGAAACGTATGTGGTAACGGCCACAGCCATAGATCCAGACGGGACGACAGTCCTTTTCGTGAAAAAAGAAAAGTCATCCTATGACGACATAACTGATGAACAGTATTCCCATATTGGTTTTGAAGTTAGAGAGCTTCAGAGAAACAGGTCCGTCCTGATCGAGAAAAAAGATGTTTGGAATCATGAAGAAGTTTTGGTTGTCCTTCACTCCGATATTATTTACATTCAGAGAGACGGAAGGTTCCTAGAATTCGCCCTTGATTCAAGGGAAATTGACGAAGACCGAAAATGTTATGTGTATTATGGGAGTTTTACAGGGGAAAGTCGACAATAATGATTAATAAATGTAATAGCCGAAATTTGAAAAAATAGAAGAGTTTCATAAAAGATACGGGAACAAGGCTAGGTACATCCGTTTCCTTAAGAATTATTGAAACATGAACGGAAAAGTCTTTTACAAGAGCAAGCCGGGAGTTGGGACGGAGGTAAGGATGGTCCTTCCTGGCAGTCAAAAAACAGCATTGGTAAATTTTTAATTCAAGGCTAACCGATTGCTAGGATGGTTGGCTTATTTTTTGATATAGTAGTAGGGAAAAGTAAAGACGAAAGGTGAGATACCATGGTCGAATTATTGCCTCTCATGCTTGAACGTGTCGGTATTCTTATCATTGTAGCGTTTCTTCTCTCGAGGATGAAATCATTCCGTCAAATCATTCATAACGAACACGGTATTACCGCAAAAATATTTATGATCGTTATTTTCGGAGCTTTTGGAGTTATTAGTAATTATACAGGAGTAGAGATTGGACATGGAACAATTACCTCCCAGGACTGGTTGACAAATATGGACAGTGAAAGTGCGATCGCTAATACTAGAATTATGGGTGTAACGATAGGCGGTTTACTTGGCGGACCCATTGTTGGAATTGGGGTCGGTTTAATTGCCGGTATACACCGATTGACCCTAGGTGGTTTTACAGCAGCTGCTTGTGCCCTGTCAACGATTATGGCTGGAGTTGTCACAGGAATCTTAAGTAAGCGCTTTAAGATTCAAGAGGGGAATTCGCCTTGGAAGGCTGTTGTCATGGGGATATTAATGGAATGTGCCCAGATGGGGATTATTCTTTTACAAGCCAGACCATTTAATGAGGCTCTGCATCTTGTGGAGGTAATTGCCTTCCCGATGATTGCGATTAATGGGTTTGGGACACTTCTTTTTGTATTAATAATCCAGGAAATTCTGCAAGAACAAGAGCGGATGAAAGCACTCCAAACACATAAAGCCTTATACATCGCCAACCAGACTCTCCCTTTTTTTCGTCAAGGATTAAATGTGGAATCTTGTACAAAAGCAGCGGAGATTATTCTCCATTGGACCAATGCGGATGCCATTTCGATTACAGATCAATCCCATGTTCTTGCCCATGTCGGTACAGGTTCAGACCACCATATTCCATCAGGAAACATGGCGACGGAATTAACGAAAAAGGTGCTGGAACAAGGGAAGATCACAATTGCAAAATCGGTTCATGAAATTCAATGTTTTAACCCAAACTGCCCGCTGAAAGCAGCCATTGTATTACCTTTACAGGTCCATGCAAAAACAGTGGGGACACTGAAGCTGTATTTCACTGATACTAGTAAACTAGACCGGGTTGAACAAGAGTTGGCAGAAGGTTTAAGCAACTTATTTTCGGTCCAATTAGAAATGGCGGAGCTGGAAATGCAAAGAAGATTATTAAAAGATGCGGAGATTAAGGCTTTGCAAGCCCAAGTCCATCCACATTTCTTATTCAATGCTATTAATACGATTTCAAGTCTTATTCGAACAGATGCCGATAAAGCTAGGAGTCTATTAATCAAACTAAGTACCTTCTTCCGAAGTAATCTACAGGGAGCAAGGCAAATGTTAATACCGCTTGAAAAAGAACTCGAACATATTGAGGCTTACCTAACCATTGAGCAAGCGCGCTTTCCAAACCGTTATAATGTGGAATTGGATATTTCACCACCGCTAGAAAGGGTACTAGTTCCGCCTTTTACATTGCAGCCGCTTGTTGAAAATGCAATTCGTTATGCTTTTCCAAAGGCGAAACATGGAACCGTAAAAGTCCGTGCCTTCCAGGAAGGGGAGAAAATGGTCCTTTTAACTGAAGATGATGGAAGGGGTATCTCAGCAGAGCTGCTTGGAACACTGGGAAACCAAACAGTGGATTCATCTGGAGGGACAGGAACAGCGCTCTGGAATATCAAAAAAAGGATTGAAGAAATTTATGGTCAAAATGCTTCTTTTCAAATTGAAAGTAGCCTTAATAAAGGAACGAAAGTATCGATTATACTTCCGTTAACACAACAAAAGTGGGGTGAGGATGTTGTTAAAGGCTTTTATTGTGGATGATGAGCCGTTAGCTAGAGATGAGCTGACCTATCTTCTTAAACGAAGCAAACAGATTGAAATAGTGGGGGAATCTGATAGTGTAGAAAGCTCATTTGAAAAAATAAGCAATCTAGAACTTGATGTTATTTTTTTAGATATCCAGCTCGCTGATGAAAGTGGAATCGAAATTGCAGCTCTTGTTAATAAACTTGATCACCCTCCATTAATTGTATTTGCGACAGCGTTTGATGAATATGCCCTTAAGGCTTTTGAATTAAATGCTGTTGATTACATCTTAAAACCTTTTGATGAAAAAAGAGTCTTACAAACAATTGAGAAGCTTTATAAACTTATCGAATATAAAAAACAAGCTATTCCCTTTTCAATTCAGAAAAATAATTTTGTTAACGAAAGGTCTGAAAAGCTTGCGATAACAATTGATGAAAAAATTGTAATCGTAAACATAAGTGACATACTCTATATCGGTACAAATGAAGGGAAAACAGTCATTGCGACAGGGAACTCAAAGTACTCTGTCAGTGATACGCTAATCACTTTCGAAAGGAAGCTGCATCATTCGTCGATCATTCGTGTCCACCGCGCTTATTTAGTTAATGTCGATGCCATTGTTGAGATAGAGCCTTGGTTTAATTCTACCTACAACTTAATTATGAAGGATGGAGAAAAGGTTCCAGTTAGCAGAACCTATACAAAAGAGCTAAAACAGCTTCTTGGTTTTTAAGAAGCTGTTTTTTGCATTTCATTCTATTATTCTTGTTATTCATCGTCTAATCCTTGCATTTTAGCTTGAAAACCCAATGTTGGCGTTTTCTTTCGCTAAGATAGAGACAAGTGAAGTATGAATATAGGAGGTTAGAATAATATGAATGCGGTTTCAATTGTAATTGGTTCGATCTGTATTTTAATGATTGCTTATCGTTTATACGGAACATTCATGGCGGCAAAGGTTTTAAAATTAGATGATTCAAAGCAAACACCGGCACATGAATTAAACGATGGTAAGGACTATGTCCCAACCAATAAATGGGTAACATTTGGTCATCACTTTGCAGCAATCGCTGCGGCAGGCCCGCTTGTAGGTCCAATTCTTGCAGCGCAATTTGGTTACTTGCCTGGTCTGCTCTGGCTGTTGATTGGGGCTGTTATTGGTGGGGCAGTTCATGATGCGGTGGTACTATTTGCATCGATGAGAAAAAAAGGAAAGTCCTTATCAGAAGTAGCGAAGGATGAACTTGGACCTGTTGCAGGTTTTTGTACGGGTCTTGCCATGTTGTTCATTATTACCATCACAATGGCAGGTCTTTCAATGGTTGTTCTTCATGCACTTGAACACAATCCATGGGGAACCTTCTCAGTGGGAATCACGATTCCAATTGCGATGTTTGTTGGGATCGCTTATAAAAAAACCGGCAACTTGAAATTAACATCTACTATAGGTTTTATTCTCGTTATGGTCGGAGTGTTTGTTGGTCCGTCCATTCAAAATACGGTATTAGGTGATTGGCTGACATTAGATACAAAAACATTAGCTATTATTCTACCAATTTACGCTTTCTTTGCAGCAGCGTTGCCAGTATGGCTTTTACTTGCACCACGTGATTACTTGAGCAGCTTTATGAAAATTGGCGTATTTATTGCACTTATCATCGGAGTATTCATTATCAATCCTGCGATTGAGATGCCTGCTTTCACAAAATTCACATCAGGCGGAGGTCCGGTATTAGGTGGTCCTGTATGGCCATTTATCTCAATTACGATTGCCTGTGGAGCGATCTCCGGTTTCCATGCCTTCGTAGGTTCAGGTACGACTCCTAAAATGCTTGATCGTTGGTCTGATATAAAAGTGGTTGGTTTTGGCGCCATGCTTGTAGAATGTGTGGTTGGAATCATGGCATTGATTGCAGCAACAGCCCTTCAGCCTGCAGACTATTTTGCGATTAACTCAACACCTGAAGTCTTTAAAACACTTGGCATGCAAGTGCAGGAGCTGCCGAAACTTGCCAATGAAATTGGCATTAATCTTGAAGGTAGAACCGGTGGTGCGGTGACATTAGCAGTAGGTATGACCTATGTCTTCACAGCCATTCCGTGGTTTGCAAAATTATCATCTTACTTCTTCCAGTTTGTTATTATGTTCGAAGCTGTATTTATCTTAACAGCCATTGACTCTGGAACACGCGTTGCTCGCTATTTAATCCAAGACTTTTTCGGTGAATTCTATAAGCCATTGAAGAAAACAGATTGGCTTCCGGGTTCAATTTTTGCCAGTGCATTAGCATGTTTTATGTGGGGTTACCTACTCTTCTCGGGTGATATTGGCTCCGTTTGGGCGCTGTTTGGTGTTTCTAATCAACTAATGGCATCCATCGGTCTAATTATCGGTGCAACAGTAATACTGAGCATTGCTGATAAACGACGATATATGCTTACATGTTTGGTACCGCTCGCTTATCTCTTTGTAACTGTAAACTATGCGGGCTACTGGATGGTGAAAAATGTTTATTTAAATTCTGAAGCAGCAGGCTATAGTGTTTTAAATGGGGTTTTATCCATCATTATGTTAGTGCTTGGTATGATTATTATGGTGACTGCTATTAGAAAATGGATCACTATGTGGAATTCACCGCGGATTAAGCTTGAAAGAAATGTAGCTTAAAAAAACGAAACAGATTACCTCGGAAGTCAATTTCTTCGAGGAATCTGTTTTTTTGTTATATAGGAAATGAATATTCGTCAAAGTGGGAATTATAATAATTATATCAGAATAGTAGAAACCTTTGAATAAAATGTTTCTGCTAGTTAATTAAAGATTAAGGTGGAGCATTTCCATTACCTTAATTTCCATGGAATAATCTTCAAATAGTTTTATTTTTCGAAAAATATTGCTTTTTTGATAAAATAATTATATTATTTCGATATACATTTTTAGCGAACTGTTTTTTCAGAACATTCCGTCATCATTTCGTGGAGGTAAACCAATGAATTTATTTAGAAAAAAATCAATAAAGGATCTTATACAAGAAGCTGGGCAAAAAGATGTAATTTTAAAGAAAGATTTAGGTGCCTTTGATTTATCCATGCTTGGAATTGGAGCTATTATAGGTACTGGAATATTTGTATTAACTGGTGTAGCAGCAGCAGAACATGCAGGACCCGCACTTATTTTATCTTTTGTTTTATCTGGATTGGCGTGCGTATTTGCTGCCCTATGTTATGCGGAATTCGCTTCCACTGTACCGGTTTCAGGGAGTGCGTATACGTATAGCTACGCTACCTTTGGTGAAATAATTGCTTGGATATTGGGCTGGGATTTAATCCTTGAATACGGGTTCGCATCATCTGCTGTTGCTAGTGGTTGGTCCGGGTATTTACAAGGCCTTCTCGCTGGCTTTGGTATTCATTTTCCTAAAGCAATCACAAGTGCATATGATCCAGCAAACGGCACATTTATCGATGTTCCGGCAATTCTTATCCTAGTAATCATCACGTTGCTATTAACACAGGGTGTTAAGAAATCTGCTCGCTTTAACACGATTATGGTAATTATAAAGTTAGTCGTTGTTTTGTTATTTATCGGTGTGGGCGCTTGGTATGTAAAGCCTTCAAACTGGACGCCATTTATGCCGTTTGGATTTTCAGGTGTGACAGCTGGTGCTGCAACGGTATTCTTTGCTTATATTGGCTTTGATGCCGTATCAACTGCAGCTGAAGAAGTGAGAAATCCGCAAAAGAATATGCCAATTGGTATTATCGTATCTTTACTAGTATGTACGGTTTTATATATTACTGTCTCTGCCATTCTAACAGGAATCGTTCCTTACCAAGAGTTAGGCGTAAAAAACCCAGTTGCATTTGCTCTTAATTATATCCATCAGGATTGGGTGGCTGGTTTTATTTCACTTGGTGCAATTGCAGGTATCACAACAGTATTATTGGTTTTACTTTATGGACAATCTCGTTTATTTTATGCGATTAGCCGTGATGGCCTATTGCCAAAGGTATTTTCAAAAGTTAATAAGAACAAGCAAACACCAATGGTGAATTCATGGATTATTTGTTTACTAGTATCTATTTTTGCAGGTTTAGTTCCATTAAACAAACTTGCAGAACTAACAAATATCGGAACTCTCTTTGCCTTTATGACGGTTTCAGTGGGGATTTTATATCTTCGAAAAAATAAACAAGCACCTAAAACAGGCTTCCGGGTTCCATTTGTACCTTATATTCCAATTCTTGCTTTTGTGTTCTGCGGGTATTTAATTATTCAGTTACCAAAAACAACTTGGATTAGCTTCGGAGTTTGGCTTGTGATCGGACTTTTCGTTTATTTCGGGTATGGGCGTAAACATTCAACCTTGAATAAAACAGTGGATTTGTTGAAAAAAGTTAACTAATTGGATCAAACAAAGAAGGGGCTTACTCTAGGTAAGTCCTTTTTTGTTTGGTTTATCGAAAAATGTCGAAATTTATCACTTTTACAAAAATAATGTAATTTAAACATAAGAAAGATGATAAAATAGGAGCAGGTTTTTTATCTAATTTAATACAAGATGATCAGATTGAGGAGAAAGTAACATGAAAGAAGGCATCAACAATACGAAGCTTTTATTTGAAGAGAGAAAGGCAATAACACTGTTTTTATGGTTATTTTACTTTATGTTTTATTCGTTTGATATTTTCTATAAATATATTAGACCTCACTTAAATGACCAGGAAAGTCAATTTAATACAGAGAGAGTTGGTCTGGGAATTTGGTTATATATATTAATCCTTGCTTTGTTGCCGATTGCTATTTACTTTATTAAAAAGGGAAATCCTTACATTGTTAAATATATCTACATCATTAGCTATATTGGTATTGATATTTTGGACACCCTTTTAGAAATTTTAGGAACGACAGCTTCTTATGCTGCAGGAAATATCGTGGAAGTATTATTTGTTCTATTTAGTCCTATTTTTGTAAATAAAAAATACTTCTGGGTTGTTTCGTTGGGGATGATAGGGAAGGAATTATTGTTAGGAATAATTTTACAAGATTTAAACGTATTAATTCCAACAGTTATCTATGTCATCTTATCAGTGATAGCCTATATTTTAGTGATACGCTTTAATTCCTATATTCAAACCTTGACAACCGTTTACGAAGAACTACGACAAAAAGAAAAGCTGGCTGTTATTGGTCAAATGGCTGCGGCAATCGGCCATGAAATACGTAATCCCCTTTCATCATTAAAGGGCTTTACACAGCTACAGCAGGAACGATATCCAAATACGAACGATTTTTATCCAATTATGATCCAAGAAATAGACCGGATTAATTCAATTGTCAATGATTTGATGTACATTGGCAAACCTAAAGTAATTAAATTTGAAAAAGCAAGTATGGAAGAAGTAATTGCTTATACGTTATCAATCACGCAACAACAAGCTGAGAGACAAGGAGTCACTGTTGAGACCATAATGGCGGGGCCATTACCACCTATTGATTGTGATGAAAAACAATTAAAGCAAGTGTTTATTAATTTGATAAAAAATGCAATCGAAGCAATGCCTGAGGGCGGTAGGATAGAAATACGTGTTAATGTATTAGAAAAACACAGAATGTCCGTTTCAATACAAGATGAAGGGGATGGAATTGCAGATGAGAACATTCTTAATCTTGGAGAACCGTTTTTTACTACAAAAAAGGATGGAACTGGTTTAGGTTTAATGGTTACAAATCAAATCATCAAGGATCACAAAGGTGAAATGAAAATAGATAGTATTATTGATAAAGGAACAAGTGTAATAGTAACATTACCGATACTACAAATAGATAAATAGTTCTACAATTATACAAAATTCATCAAAATAAAGTGTTTCAAGGGTATTCCCGATGATATATAATGTAGAGGAATACTGAAAATTAATAGATTTTGTAATTTCTTATTGTCTGGCTAATGAGATAAAGTCTTTTTTAATCTTTTCCTATAATTATCACAAAATTAGTTAGGCACCTGTGTGTTATACACCTGGAGGATTATATGATACCGAAAGAAGAGCAACGAACCGTAAAATGGTTTCTATTATTTTTTTATATAATTTTGATTGGTTATGATTTTTTTTATTATTATATTTTACCTGTTTTTATATCGGATAAGAAAAGTGGTTTCCCTAGCCACTTTTGGTTTCTCATCTATTTCGTATTATTGATATTGATACCAGTCACAATCTACTTAAATAAGGTGAATAAGCAATATTGGGTTAAATATGTGTTTTTTATAAGTTATGTATTAACTGTTTTTATTGTTGATATTTTAACCTATTACGGTAGTGACATTCATTACTCTAACGGGAATGTGGTAGAAGTGTTTTTGATTTTATCATTGCCGCTTTTCCTTAGTAGAAGATTTTTTTGGACAGTCAGTCTAGGTATTATTACAAAATACATTTTAACTGGAATGATATTAAATCTCTCATATGTTGCTATTGCGAGTATATTAATTGTTATTTTATCTGCTATGTCATACTATTTATTAGCCCGTTTTCAAGGATATGTTCGAGCGATTAGTGCTTTGTATGACAACCAGTTACAGGGAATTGTAAAAGGTGTTATTGCCACGCTAGAATTGAAAGATCCATACACAAGGGGACATAGTGAACGTGTTGCTAGCTATGCCTTATTATTAGTCCAAGAATTAGGTGGATATTCAAAAGAAGAACAAAAATCTTTCTATTATGCATGTTTATTACATGATATTGGCAAAGTTCATATTCCCGATCAAATATTAATGAAACCAGGGAAACTAACAAACGAGGAATATGAAATCATAAAATCCCATCCCGTGGTCGGTGCTGATGCCGTAAAGGATGTGGAGGGAATAAGCGACAGTATCTGTGTCATCCGTTCACATCATGAGCGCTGGGATGGTAAAGGCTATCCTAATCAATTTAAAGAGGAAGAAATTCCTTTATTAGCCAGGGTTACTGCAATCGCAGATTCTTTTGATGCAATGACCTCTTCACGATCATATCGAGCAGCAATGCCGGTTGAAGAAGCTTATCAAAGAATAATTGAGGGAAAGGGTTCACAATTTGATCCAATGTTGGTTGATGTATTTAAAAGGGTCTACCCAGCATGGGTCAAATTTCATGAAAAATATCCATGGACAAAAAAGTGGGAATTACTTAAGGAGGTAGAATGATGAAAATTCGTAAGCTAAAGAAAGTAAAAACAACATGTTGGTGGTGTTCTTGGGTAGGATATACACCATGATTGAATGGGATGCTAGCGTTAAGCTATGCATCCTTCTTTAATGGTAATTAATTTATAAGGTAAAGGGTGTTAAAATGAGGCTTACACTCGATTCGATTCTTTCGTTAGTTCCAATCAATGTTCACAGAGATAAAAAAAACTATATTGTTGAAGATAATGCATCTGGTGACTTCTATGAGATGCCTGTGGTATGCATTGAAGCAATCAAAATGATTAATAATGGACTGAAATTAGAGGAAATTGAAAAATTCTTAATAGAAAAGTATCCTAATGAAGAAATTGACTTGATTAATTTTGCCGAACAACTACTTGAGTTGAAGTTAGTTGCAAAAATTAATGGGGCAAACATTGATAGTGAGATAAAGAAAGAGAAAAATATATCCTTAGGTTTTTTATGGATTTCTCCCAAAATAGGAAATTTCTTTTTTAATAAGTATTCTTACCCTTTGTATATTGTTTTATTTGTATTAAATATCCTCCTTTTTATAATGAATCCCACTTTATTTCCTCAGCATGAAGACATATTTGTGTTTGATGTTATGGTTCTGAATGTCTTTTTGTGGATGACGTTTACGTTTCTTCTCGTGCTAATCCATGAGTTTGGTCATATTTTGGCCATGAGAGCACACAATCTTCCAACAAAAGTAAATGTTGGACACCGTCTGTTTTTTGTAGTCCTTGAAACGGATATGTCGTCGGTTTGGAAATTAGCACCTAAAGACAGAAATATTCTTTTTTTAGCAGGTATTTGTTTTGATACAGTCCTCCTTTTTATGGCCCTTATATATTTGTTTATGTTTCCAAACGGACCAGAGCTTGTCATCGGTTTGATGAGCCTTGCTGTTTTTGATATCGTTTTGAGGATAATCTTTCAATGCTGTTTTTATATGAAAACTGACCTATATTTTGTCTTTGAAAATATGTCCGGCTGCTACAATCTAATGGAAAATGCACTTCAGACAATTTTAAAGCGACTTCCATTTTTAAAAATCAAAATGCAGGAAGACGTTGTCTTTTCTGGCGAGAGAAAAACGATTTTCATTTATTCTATTTTTTATTTGCTAGGGATTGCAGTAACCATTGCTCTATATTCGATTTATTATATCCCGGAAGTTTCTCATGCAGGAAAACAGCTACTTCCTGGTTTTGTAAAGGGTCCAACAAGTCTTGCTTTCTGGGATGCAGTAGTTTTCTCACTTCAGGTCTCAATCTTCCTGCTGTTACTTTTGTATTCCTGGCGAAAAAAGTACACTCAAAGATAGGTCTTAATACTAGATGTGACAAACATTTGTCTAAAATAATATTTCTAAGGGTTTTTCCCTTCCATGATAGGGGAACTCCCTGATATTTATAACACCACCGTTTTTCTTACAATAAGAGTAAGAAAAACGGTGGTGTTATTTTTTTAGGAGGGACTAGAGGATGCAATCAAATATTGCTACAAATAAAAAAACAGGAAGCTCGGTCAATGATGCCTTTGCTTCACATTTTGCTAAATCAATGTTTTTAACTATTGCCGGACTGGCCATTTTAACGTTTATTGGCACAAGAATGTTCACGCACGTTGACTTGAATCTTTATGGATATATGGTTGGAACAATCGTCTTTATCGGCGGATTTTTCTACCGCTTTATTGCTTGGGGCGAGAGACCACCGACCAAGATTTTTATTAAAAAAGGCTTGAAGCTTTTATTTCGAAAAAGTACTCCGAAAACGGCTGTTAATCATTTAGCCATTTACGATTTTATCCGAAATCGCGGGATTTACCGATGGGTACAGCATATTTTAATCGGTTGTGGCTGTGTCCTTGCGTGCTTGGTGACCTTTCCGCTCGTATTCAGCTGGATGTATTTTACGATGGAAGACAATGGTTACTATACGATCGTGTTATTTGGAATGAACGTCATGCAGGTTAAAGCCGAAGGAATTATTGCATGGTTCTCCTATAATGCACTGAATATTGCAGCTATCATGGTGACTGCGGGTGTGTGCATGGCACTTTACCGTCGCTTAGGTAACATGCAGGCGAGAGCAGAACAAAAATTCATGTATGATTTTTTACCACTTTATCTATTGTTATTTATCTCTGTAACCGGGCTTTTACTAACCTTTCAAAACATTGTCATGCATGGCTGGATGCAGCCGCAAATGTCACTGATTCACCAATTTTCCGTAATCGTCACGTTAATTTATCTACCGTTTGGAAAGTTAGCACATATTCCATTCCGTCCAATGAGTGTATTCGCAAGAAATTACCGTGAACATTATGCTGAGCAGCAAATGAAGAAATGTAAGGTGTGCGGCGATCATTTTGTATCAGTGGAACAATCTAGTGATGTTATTCAAGTATTAGGCGCTAACGAGATCGATTTCAATATGCAAGATGGCTTTAATCTTGCTGAACTATGCCTGCCATGTCGCAGAAAATATAGAATTTCAAGATTCTCAGGCTTCGCAACTCATCAAGTGAAGGTCAAGGAGGCAAACCAGAATGCAAAAGGATAATTTTCGAAACCCAAGAGATAAATTTTTCAAAGAAGTCGAAAATGTTCGTCATCCGAATGAAACGCTCGTAAAAACGCATTGCAGTTATTGCGGGATGCAATGCGGGATGAATTTACGGGTAAATACAAAAACAAATAAAATAATTGGGGTGGAGCCTCGATATGACTGGCCAGTAACCGTTGGAAAAATGTGTCCCAAAGGGGTTACTGCTTACCAGCAAACCAACCATGATGATCGGATTTTAAAACCACTAATTCGTGATGATGCATCACTAAAGGGAACAAAAGATGGATTTCGTGAGGCAACCTGGGATGAAGCCTATGATTTAATCGTGAAAAAATTTCAAGAGCTTCAAAAAAATTATGGTAAGGATTCGCTTAGTGTCTATAGCGGTGTTTCGATGACAAACGAAAAGTGTTATTTATCTGGAAAGTTTGCCCGTGTAGGCTTACAGACTCGTTACATTGATTACAACGGCCGATTCTGTATGGCAAGTGCCGCAGGTGGCTTTCTGAGATCCCTTGGAGTCGACCGAGGATCAACCCTGCCTTGGACCGATCTTCATGAAACGGATTGCTTGTTTATTGCAGGAAGCAATACAGCAGAATGTCACCCAACTTCCATGTTCCGAGTGTGGGCAGTCCAGGAAAGAGGAGGCTACTTAATTGTAGCAGACCCGCGAGAGACACCGATTGCCAGGAGAGCAGATGTTCACTTAGATTTAAGACCTGGAACAGACTTA
Source organism: Bacillus sp. ISL-75 (assembly GCF_018613095.1). Lineage (NCBI taxonomy): Bacteria > Bacillati > Bacillota > Bacilli > Caryophanales > Bacillaceae > Bacillus > Bacillus sp. ISL-75. The sequence goes on along the minus strand of NZ_JAGGQX010000016.1, from coordinate 38,533 downwards.
GCCCTTGCCAATGGAATTCTAAACTTACTTATTCAAAATGGCTATGCGGATGAAGAATTCGTAAATAACCATACAAATGGCTTTGAAGAAACAAAAGAATTGGTAAAAGAATTTACACCAGAATATACGAGTGAGCTTACTGGGGTTGCACCAGAAAAAATCATTCGTGCAGCAGAAATCTATGGTAAAGCACCAAATGCCATTGTCATGTTTGCACGAGGAATTGAGCAACAGCATAAAGGTGTTGATAACGTATCCGCATACACAAACATGGCCTTAGTCACAGGGAAAATTGGCCGCCCGAAAGCAGGAGTTGCTACATTTACTGGTCAAGGGAACGGTCAAGGCGGCCGCGAGCACGGACAAAAAGCAGATGCTCTTCCTGGTTATCGTAAAATCACAAATCCAGAGCACGTGAAGGCAGTTGCGAAAGTGTGGGGAATTGAGCCCGAAGAAATGCCAAAAGAGGGTGTATCTGCTTATGAAATGTTTGGATTAATGGAGCAGAAAACAATTCGTGGGTTGTACCTGCTTTGCTCTAATCCAGCCGTATCGGCTCCAAACTTAAATTATGTACGTGAACAAATGAAAAATCTGGACTTTATGGTGTGTGCAGACTTTTACTTATCGGAATCAGCAGAGTTTGCGGATGTAATCCTTCCAACGACAACTTGGTCTGAAGACGAAGGAACAGTAACAAACCTTGAAGGACGTTGTATTAAAATTAACAAGGCACAAGAACCGCTGGGAGAATCGAAACCAGATTGGCAAATCCAAGTGGAATTATGTGAGCGTCTAGGCAGAGGAAAATACTTCTCACATTTAAAAACAGCAAGCGATGTTGGGGATGAATTCCGTTTAGCTTCTAAAGGCGGCTATGCCGATTACTATGGTATCACATGGGATAAAATCGAAAAGCAAGACGGTGTCTTTTGGCCATGTAAAGACGAAAATGATCCAGGAACACCCCACATGTTCTTAGATAAAAAGTTCTATCATCCAGATGGAAAGGCAAAAATTTGTGCCTTGCCATATCGTCCGCCGGCTGAAGAGCCAGATGAGGAATATCCATTACGCTTAACAACAGGACGTGTCGTCTATCATTATCTTTCTGGAAACCAAACCCGCCGAATCCAATTCTTGCGCGATATGTGCCCAGAGCCGTATGTAGAAGTACATCCAGAAACAGCTGCTAAATATAACATTGAACACGAAGAATTTGTTCGCCTCTTTACTCGTAGGGGTGAAGCGGAGTATCAAGTGAAAATCACTGAAGCCATTCGAAAAGATACAGTATTTGTTCCCTACCATTTTGGTCACGATAAATCTATTAATCTATTAACAATTGCAGCGCTTGATCCTATGTCACGGATGCCGGAATTCAAAGCGTGTGCCGCTCAGATTGAAAAACTAGAAATGAAGAAGGTGCAGTAAATGAAAAAGAGGCTATATCTCGAACTTGAAAACTGTATAGGGTGCCGCTCCTGTTTGGCGGCTTGTACACAGTGCGGAGGGCATGAGGAACGTAACCGTAACTATGTTTACGATGTGAATCCGCTTGTTAACCGTCAAACGATGCCTCTGATGTGCCTTCACTGTGTGAATCCAGCTTGTGCAAGAAGCTGTCCAGCGCAGGCGATCCAAATCCATGAAACGGGTGCCGTGCTCTCGGCTCTAGTGGAAAAGTGCATTGGCTGCCAAAACTGTACAATTGCTTGCCCGTATGGAATACCGAAGTTTGATACTGAGCAAAATTTAATGTACAAGTGCGATCTTTGTATCGACCGTACAAAGGATGGCATCCCGCCAATGTGTGCAAGTGTTTGCCCGTCTAATACATTACAATGGCTGACAGATGAAGAAATTGAAGCGAAACAAAAGCAATTTAACTTAGATAACGGTAAATGGGTAACAAGTATGCCTTATTTAGAAGGCGAAACAAATGTAAAAGTGAATCTTCCTGGTATCCTGCAGGGCGTCACTAAATTGTTTTAGGAGGGATTCGCATGACAGATAAAAATAATAAAATCCCGTTCAAAGAAGATAATTACACACATAATATAAACCGCAATAATGAAAGAAAGCTCGATCGACGCGGATTTATGAAAACACTAGTTGGTGCGGCAGGTGTTTTCGCTGTTTCTTCACTTCCTTGGGGAGCCTTGGCTGCCAAAGAATTAACAGGATTGGGCGATAAAAAATATCCAAAGCAAAAAATTACCGATGTTAAATCTCTGCCTATCGGAGATGCAGTAGACTTTGCTTTTCCTGGTGAACATGATAGTGCTATTTTAATTAGACTCTCCGAAAATAAATATGTAGCCTACCAAAATGCGTGCACCCACTTAAGATGCCCTGTGTTTTGGAAAAAGGATGAGGGAGAAATGCTTTGCCCTTGCCACCACGGAAAATTCGATGTCGAAACCGGTGCGCCGATTGCCGGTCCACCGAGACGTCCGCTTCCTAAAATTTATGTGAAAGTAGAAAATGGTGTGGTTTATGCCGTGGGGGTGAAACGTTATGAAGCGTAGTTATTTGCCAGTTGCGTTACTTTTAGCCGTTTTGATGTTAAACATTATCTTTACACAATATATGGTCCATCAATACTTCTATGAAAACTATACTAATACAATAATTGCTGCAGTCATTAACGTTATTTTATTTCCAGTCGCATTCCTTATTTATAAAAAAGGTGTGAATATCAATGACTAGTGAAACCTATATTGATTTTTGTTTTGTCCGGCCAGAAGCAGGCGGCTTTAGCCATGAAATTAATGAGTTATTGAAGACCACTTTTTCGAAAAAGCGCCTAAATTGGTTTCTTGAGGAAAAAACACTCGATGGGGCAGAGATGGTCAATGCTGAAATAAAAGGAATGAGTGACTGGGGTTCTGAAGAAGAAACGATTCAATTCATCGAGGAAAATGCCGTTGAGAAGTTTTGGGAGTATTTGCAGGGCTTTAAGATGTTCATCTATCCTGTGAAGAGAGGATGTAACAGCTGTGGAACTCATTAAATTAGATGACTTGAACAAATTTGTGGGTGTGCCGGTAGCAATTGCGATTCAAGATGCGGATGGCGGAGATCAGGCGCCAGCTGTGAAGAAAACCATAAAAAAGGTGCAGTTCTGTCCTGATGGAACCCATATCCGCTTTTATTTTGATGATTTTTATTTTCTTGCGGTACCGATTTCTTGTCGAGTAAGTCAGATGGATGGACAATGGTCGGCTTTTGATTCGGAGAGCGGCTTAACGTATACTGTAAAAAAGGTACAGGTCTTTTAAAAAAGAACCTGCCTTTTTTTTATAATCGGAGGTGCGGGATGGATGTATTTAATTCAAAACAGCAGATTAGTTCTTATATTATTCATTCCCAAGAGGAAGAAATAAAACGGATTGCCATAGAGCTGCACGAAGGTGTTGGACAAAATCTATATAGTATTTTAACAGGCTTGCAGTTTATTGAATCAGGTGCAAAAGAGCCGCATATGAAAAGTTATGCCCGCGAAATGTCGCAATTGATTGAAAAGACCATTCAAGAAATTAGGCTTCATTCGGTTGAATTGCATCCGCCTACCCTAACTACTCTTGGTTTACTACCAGCCATGAGGAGCTATATTAAGTTATATACATCCACGTTTGGGATCCTTGTGGATTTAGATTCAACGGGTGAAGAAAAGTGGATATCTGAAAAAAATAGGATCACTGTATTTCGTGTATGCCAGGAGGCACTTGCCAATATTGCCAAGTATGCAGATACATCCAATGTAAAAATGAATTTTATTTGGTCAGAGCAAGAGCTGAAAATTTCCATTTATGATTTCGGCAGAGGGTTTCAACAGGACGAAAACGATTTCATTAATCCTTCATCAGGTATTGCGGCCATGAAAGAACGAATGCTTCTGACTGGCGGACGGTGTACCATTTCTTCTAAAATAGGAGAAGGAACATCCATAGTGCTAGCCCTTCCGTTAGTAAATAGGGATTAAAGGGGAGTTAAGAGTGATAAAGATTCTGTTGGTTGATGATCATGCCGTAGTTAGAATGGGTTTAAAAATGCTTTTGAACACAAATCCTGAAATGGAAGTAATTGGTGAAGCATCAGAAGGCAATGAAGGAATCAAAAAAGCCTTGAAGTTAAAACCGGATGTCGTGGTCATGGATTTAAGTATGCCACATGGAAAAGACGGCTTGTCGGCAACGACCGAATTAAAAAAGCTAAGGCCGGAAATAAATATTTTGATCCTCACGATGCATGATGATGAAGAATACCTTTTTCGAGCAATTCAAGGGGGAGCTTCAGGCTGTATCTTAAAAAGCGCCCCACATGATGAACTAATGTCAGCAATCGAATCAGTTGCAGTCGGGGATGCCTATTTACATCCATCTGCACAGAAGCGATTGATGGAAGAATATTTGAGCAGCGTAAAACAAGATGGGAATGATACGTATAATCTTTTATCCGAGCGGGAGAAAGAAGTTCTAACACTTATTGCTAAAGGGTATTCCAATAAGGAAATTGCTGAACAGCTGGTAATCAGTGTAAAAACGGTCGAAACCCATAAAGGTAACTTGATGGAGAAACTTCAGATGAAAACCAGACCTGAGTTAGTGGAATACGCAGTTAGGAAAGGTTTATTAGGTTATGGTATTTAAGGAGAGTTACTTGGGATGAAAGAGATTATGGAACTGCAAGAGGTTATCAAGGTTTGCGACAGTCTTATGGCTGTGGTAGGCTGCGAATTTGTAGCCTTGGCGTTGCAAAATGAAGTGGGCCCGGATGTTAGGTGGCATTATGCATCCGCTAATTTAAATGATAAATACAAAAGAATAACCGTCCGGTTCGGTAAAGGGATCGCGGGAAAAATAATCTCAAGCGGCAGTCCGATGATGATAACAGATTTTCCGAATGGAGTTATCGGAAAAGTAACAGATTATCCAATTATGCTTGCTGAAAAACTTGTTTCCTCCTATGCCGTCCCTTTATTTTTTAATACTGTTCCAAAAGGAGTTTTGCTCATTGGTAATAGGAGAACCACAACGTTTACTGAACAAGATCAGCAGTATGTAAGAGAATCCGCTCAAGCCATGGAACAGATATTAAAGGAGCAGATACTATGAAAGATGCAGGGGGATGCTAATGGACAAGAAAATGGACCAGCCTGCAAATAATCTCGCAGACCTTGAGATAGAATTAAAAAAATCGATGCAAGAATTGATAGATATAAAGTTTGCGCTCGATGAATCTTCTATTGTTGCCATCACAGATTCTCGGGGGATGATTACATATGTAAATGATCAATTTTGTCATATCTCGAAATATTCCAGGGAAGAACTGCTGGGTCAAGATCATCGAATTGTGAATTCCAGGTACCATTCAAAAGAATTTTTTAAAAAAATGTGGAGAACAATTGGTTCCGGTGAAGTCTGGAAAGGTGAAATTTGTAACAGGGCAAAAGATGGTACAAATTATTGGATGGATACCACGATTGTCCCTTTTTTAAATGAAAAAGGAAAGCCTTATCAATACTTAGCGATTCGTTATGAGATCACCGAGCGAAAGCGAGTCGAACGAGAACTTCAAAACATGATGACAACCATCATCAATGTTCAAGAAGAAGAACGTAAGCGCTTGTCACGTAATTTACACGATGGTATCGGTCAAAACCTTTATAGTCATTTAATAACGATCAATAGACTCCTTGCCGAAATGGATCATCCGCTTCTTTCACAGATGCAAACAGAAGCAACCCAGTTAATCGAAGAAATCCGCGAAATCTCATGGGAGCTGCGGCCGTCGGTCCTGGATGACTTAGGTTTAGTACCAGCCATTCGCTCATTTCTATCACGTTACTCTGACCACTATAATATTGATGTTTATTTTGAATGCGTGTTAAACCGCCGCTTGAACATCAGCATTGAACTTACGATTTACCGGATTATTCAGGAGGCGCTAACAAATATCCGAAAATATGCAGAAGTTACCGAAGCAACAGTGACTGTTAGAGAGCTGGATGATATCGTCAGGGTGATGGTTGAGGATAAAGGAAAGGGTTTTGAGATTAAAAATCAATCCGTGGGTGTAGGTTTGTTTAGTATGGATGAGCGTGCTCGCTCTGTCGGAGGAGAACTATTTATTAGTTCTTCCCCTGGGATGGGAACCAAACTTATCTTAGAAGTACCCATCTCTATTATAGAATAGAAAAAGAACCAGGCAATGTTTTGCGCCTGGTTCTTTACTGTTATATTTTAAAAGAACTTTTTAAGGAAACAATCCTGTTAAATACTAACTTATCGACTGTCGTTTCTTTGGGATCGACGTTGAAGTAACCGTGTCTAAAGAATTGGAATTTTTCCTGCGGTCTGCTTTCCTTCATGTTTGGTTCTACAAAACCTTGTAACACCTCAAGTGAATGTGGATTAACGTTATCAAGGAAGGATTTTTCAGCCCCGTCAGCTTCATCAGCTGTATCCAAAATAAGCGGCTCATAAAGTCGGAATTCAGCAGGAACTGCATGGGCTGCTTCCACCCAATGAATGGTTCCTTTTACTTTTCTGCCAGTAAAACCTGTACCACTTTTTGTTTCAGGGTCATAGGTACAGCGCAGTTCGACGACCTTACCATTTGGATCTTTGACAACTTCTTCACATTTAATGAAATAAGCGTTTTTAAGGCGGACCTCGTTGCCTGGGAATAGACGGAAATACTTCTTAGGTGGTTCCTCCATGAAGTCGTCTTGTTCAATATAGATTTCACGAGAGAATGGAATTTTCCTTGATCCCATCTCAGGATTTTCTGAATTGACTTCGGCATCAAGCAATTCAATTTGTCCTTCTGGATAATTCGTGATGACTACCTTTAATGGGTTGATTACACCCATGGTACGAGGTGCTTTTAATTTCAAATCTTCACGGACAAAATGTTCAAGCATTTGTGAATCAACTGCACCTGAACCCTTATGAACGCCAGTTTCACTGACAAAAGCACGAATCGATTCTGGTGTAAATCCTTTTCTTCTCATCCCGGAAATCGTCGGCATACGCGGATCATCCCAGCCATCAACAAATCCCTCGTCAACCAATTGCTTCAGCTTTCGTTTACTCATCACAGTATTGGTTACATTTAAGCGGCCAAATTCAATTTGTTGTGGGATGCTTTCCATTTCACAGTTTTCAACAATCCAATTATAAAGGGGGCGTTGATCCTCAAATTCAATCGTACAGATCGAATGAGTTACCCCTTCAATCGCATCTTCGAGTGGATGAGCAAATGCGTACATTGGATAAATGCACCATTTATCGCCCGTGTTATGATGTGTTGCATGAGCAATACGGTAAATAACAGGATCACGTAAATTAATATTTGCTGATGACATATCAATCTTTGCCCGCAGGACCTTTTTACCGTTGTCGTACATACCATTTCGCATATTTTCAAATAATTCAAGGTTTTCTTCTATGGAGCGATCGCGATAGGGGCTATTTTTGCCGGGCGCGGTAAGTGTTCCACGGTATTCACGAATTTCATCCGCTGACAGGTCATCAACATAGGCTAATCCTTTTTTAATTAAAAGAACTGCTCTCCTAAACATTTCTTCAAAATAATTCGATGCAAATAATAAGTTATCCCATTCAAAGCCTAACCATTTTACATCTTCTTTGATCGAATTTACATATTCGATATCTTCCTTTAACGGATTCGTATCGTCAAAGCGTAAATTGGTAAGCCCGTTAAATTCATCTGCCAAGCCGAAGTTGATTACAATCGATTTTGCATGTCCGATATGTAAATAACCGTTTGGCTCTGGCGGGAACCGAGTGACGATTTTGTTGTGCTTTCCGGACTCCAAATCTTTTATCATAATATCTTTAATAAAATTTGATGTATGATTTTCCACCCTTTTCAACCTCTTTCATTCTTAACTACTACTTTATAAATAACATAAATAATGATATTTTTCCATTGTTCCCTACAATTCATGTGAAAAACACACATAAAATGGAATGTTTGCTCATTTTTTTTTATATTCGGAATTGGCAAGTGTGGTTGAAAAAGACTACAATGGTTTCTTGAAGATATATAAAGGAAGGGGAAGTACAATGATTAACTTCGGTACAGTCGGGACAGGGTGGATTACTGAATCCTTTATCCAAGCAGCACAACTTAGCGGTCAATGGCAATTAACTAGTGTCTATTCCAGAACAGAGGATAAAGCGAAACAATTTGCAGATACATATAACGTTCCTAATTTTTATACAGATCTAGAGGAGATGGCGTTAAGTTCTGAAATAGAAGCTGTATACATAGCATCGCCAAATTCAGTCCATTTTGACCAGACACTAATGTTTTTGAAAAATAAGAAACACGTGATCTGCGAAAAACCGATATTTTCAAATAGTGCAGAGTTGGCTAAGGCATACCAGACAGCGGCGGAAAATGGGGTTTATTTATTTGAAGCAATTCGAAATGTGCATACCCCTAATTTCAAAATATTAAAGGACAAGCTCCCTATGGTCGGGGAGTTGCGAAGTACCATGTTACCATACATGAAATATTCCTCCCGTTATGATTTATTTTTACAAGGGGAGGAACCAAATATTTTTTCTGCTACCTATTCTGGCGGCGCACTTGTTGATTTAGGTGTTTATCCACTCTATTTAGCCGTCGGGTTGTTTGGTGAGCCCAAGCAGGTAACCTATCACCCGGTCCTCCTCCGCAGCGGTGTGGATGGAAGTGGAACACTTGTGTTAACGTATGACGATTTTGTTTGTACAATCCTTTGTTCGAAAATATCTCATTCGGAATTACCGTGTGAAATACATGGAGAAAAGGGAACCTTTGTCCTCGAAGATGCGGCCCCGATTTCAAAAATAACCTTCGTTGACAACCGTGGATTAGAGAGCGAGACCTTGAGTGTCGATCTAGATGAACAAAATATGGTTTATGAATGTAAGAATATTGCCAGGATTATTGAAACCCAAAATGATCAAGAATATCAGCAATTAAAAAGTTGGAGCGAAATTGTCCTTCGAATCACAGAAGAGGCAAGGAAACAAAATAATATTTTATTTGCTTCGGAAAAATAGAAACAAAAAAAGGCCAGGGGATACATCCTCTGGCCTTTTCTTATGGGGTTTTCTTCAATGGTAAGGAACTTAGTTGATATTTTTAAGAATGGTTATGTGAACTCTTTATGAATTCAATATTCTCAATGACTTTTATCATATTCCATGCATTGTATGTTCTTTATAGTTGATGTAACAGGATTGGAGGAAACCCTTATGAAGTCAAAAGCGTGGTATAAGAAACAGTTGAAACGTAAGCCTGTGCAAATTACAAGATATATCGTTCAGGGCTTGTTTCTGCTGTTTTTACTATATGTTGGTCTGCAGTTTTATCAATTTTATCTGCATTTTGAAACCCTTGGAAAAACCCCTTTTGTTGATCGGCCATCTGCGGTCGAAGGGTTTTTGCCAATCAGCGGCTTGGTCGCCTTAAAGGTTTGGCTGACGAGTGGAGAGTTTGATGTTATTCATCCTGCGGGTCTTGTTTTACTAGCATTTTTTGTCGGTGCAGGAATTATTCTTCGTAAGTCGTTCTGCAGTTGGATTTGTCCAGTTGGAACATTTAGTGAAATGTTTGCCTGGTTTGGCAGAAAGATGTTTAAAAGGAATTTTGAAATTCCACGATGGTTGACCTGGATTTTAACACCTATGAAATACTTATTGATGTTATTTTTTGTCTTAATGGTTGTTCAAATGCCTACTTTTACTGCTAAAAGCTTTCTCGAGGAACCGTATAATAAGGTCTCCGATGTAAAAATGCTTCTTTTATTCACAAATCTTGGCGGCTTTGCCTTGAAGTTTATTATTGTGATCTTCATCCTGTCAATATTCTTTAGAAACTTTTGGTGCCGTTTCCTCTGTCCATACGGTGCATTAATTGGTCTTGGAAGTATCTTTAGGATTACAAAAATTGAGCGGAATGAAGATACTTGTACAAACTGCGAAATGTGTACAAAGGTTTGTCCGCAACGATTAAAGGTACACAAGGTGGAGAATGTAAATTCTCTTAATTGTTCCGCTTGTATGTCCTGTGTGGAGGCATGCCCGGTAAAAGACACGCTTAACATGACGGTTGCTCGTAAAAAGGTAAATAAATGGTTTGTTCCAGTAACCTTCTTCGTGCTGTTTTTCCTTATTATTACTTTTGCAAAAATAACAGGTCACTGGGATTCAATCATCTCCTATGAAGAATGGAAACAACTAATCCCAGAAGCCAAAAACATAAAATAATGGTTTAATAGTAAAACACCGCTATTTTGAAATCGTCAAAATAGCGGTGTTTTCTATATCATGGGTTAAACACATAGCCCATATTTCATCATATAAATATAGAAAACTAAAATGGGTGAGTCATGATGTTTGAATCTAACAGAGAATTAATAACTTGGATAGTGCCATACCTCCCAGCTGGAGCAGAATTGGAATATCGAGATTCACAAGCGATGCTCCAATATATGGATATAGATGGGGATGGCCTTTATGAAATATTTGGGGTGTATCGTCTTAACCGAAAGCCCTATTTATTTGTTCTGAAAAATTACTTTGGTCATTTTATATATTATTATCCCATGCCTCCTGAGGTGGAGAAAAAGGCAGTCCGAGCGCTTTCAATTTTTCGAGAGACAAGAGCCGTCTACCTTTTCCCAGTGGTGATGAAGGAAATTGGCGGAAAGAAGTGGGGCTATATCAATGCGAAAGGGAAACAGATTCTTCCTAACAGCTATGAGCATGCCGAGGATTTTCAGGAGAATGGTTTAGCTATTGTTGGTTTAATGGACAAATCAGGAATTATTAATGCCCAAGGGTATTTTATTGTGCAGCCCAAATACGATACAATTAATCCTTTTTCAGAAGGCCGGGCCGTTGTCAACGACCCTCAAGGATTCAAGGTGATTGATGAAAGTGGCAAAGAAATCACGGATCGGGCTTATTCGATTATTGTCGGAGAGTATAAAGAGGGGCGCGTACGTGCTGTAGAAGAAGATGAGCATGGGCGGTATTTATATGGTTATTTGAATAAACGAGGGAAAGTGGTTATTCCGATAACCTTTGAAGCCGCTAGTGATTTTGATCAGGGGAAAGCAATTGTAAAAACAAAAGATGGCAGTTTTCAATTAATCGACCTTACCGGAAAGATATTACAATCGTACCCTTATGCTTATGTCAGTAATTATGGCCAAGGTTTGCTTGCATTTAAGGAAAACAAAGATGGGAAGATTGGATATATCGATGAACAGGGAAAAATCGTCATAGAGCCTAAATTTTCATCTGCAGAGTCATTTATAGACGGACGTGCCATTGTTAATTTGTCAGATAATAATAGGGAACAGTATGGCGTTATTGATCGAACTGGCCATTATGTGATTAAGCCAAACTATAACCAAATCTTATATCTAGATGAGGGACGCTTTGCCATCGGGAAAGAGATGGATCCGAAACTACCCTGTATGAGGTCTATTTACGCCTTAGCAGATTCGGGTGGTCATATCCTTACAGGATTTAACTTTAATGGAATCACGAAATTTCAGGACGGCCTTGCCTCTGTCTCCGATGCTCAGCATACTTTCTTTATTGACAAACTTGGAAAGAGGATCGAACAGCTGCCAATGGTCAGGGGCAGTGGCTCGCTTAGTTTTGAGAAAACGTTAATCAAAGGTGATGTTGACGAGCGCCTGAACTATTTTAATCAAAATGGTGAGTTGCTCTGGAAGCAAGCCACGATTGTCCCGCTAAATAATAACTACTCAGTTGTGGAGCAAAAATATAAGCCGAATAAGGATTATTTAGTCTATTTCCCGCAGATTGAAGGTATGAAAATTCATCAGGAAAAAGTAAATCATGCTTTAAAGGAACTGGCGGGGGTAAAACCCATGCCGGCACACACACAATTGGAATCGAATTATACGGGGGATTTTGAGGTTACCCTTTACGAGAAAAATTTACTGATCATTAAGATAACAGGGTATGACTACCCGTTTTGTGCCGCTCACGGTATGCCAGTGGAAAAATATGCTCATATTAACCTAAAAACAGGCTCGATCTATCAATTAAAAGACCTCTTTAAGTCTGGCAGCCCGTACGTGAAAATAATCAGTGATATGATTGGTGATCAAATAAAAAGTAATGAAAAATATTCTTCTTATCTATTTCCTGATGAGTACCATGGAATCCAAGCTGATCAGCCATTTTTTATTAGTGAGGCGGGCTTGAATATCTACTTTAATCCATATGAAATCGCCGCTTTTGCTGCTGGATTCCCTACCTTTACCATCCCTTTTGAGGACTTAAAGAACATCATTAATGGTAACAGTGAATTTTGGAAATCGTTTCATTAACAAAGGCAGGAATCAAACCTGTCTTTTTTTCATGGATTCTAATGAAAAAGAATGAAATAATGGTGATACAGTCAAGAGTAGTGTATAGAGGAGTGTATTGGAATGAAGATTTTTGATGTTTCTAGAAAGCTAATAAACGGGATGCCAGTCTGGCCGGGTGATACCACCTTTAAATACGAGGTCTCATGGCCAATGGAGGAAAGCGGCTCTGTTAATGTTGGCAGACTCGAATTAAGTACCCACACGGGAACACATGTGGATGCTCCGTTTCATTTTGATAACGCAGGAAAAAAAATCATTGAGTTGGACCTTAATCTATACATCGGTCCAGCGAAGGTTATTGATATGATTGGAAAGGAAAGCATTGGTGCAGTTGATTTAAGAGAGATGGATCTTGATGGGTGCAAACGGGTGTTGTTCAGAACCCTTGCGTGGGAAAATCCCAATCAATTCCCTGAAAAGATCCCACATATTGAGCCAAACTTAGCTCCTTTCTTAGGAAGGAAAGGGATTCAGCTTATCGGCTTGGATATTCCATCTGTTGATCCAATCGACAGTAAAGAGCTGCCTGCCCATCATAGCTTGAATGAACATGGAATTCACATCCTAGAGTCACTAATGCTCGATGAAATTGAACCAGGAGATTACGAACTCATTGCCCTGCCGCTCCCATTAGTCGAAGGAGACGGGAGTCCAGTTCGCGCAGTCCTGCGTCAGAAATGAATGGTGTCAGGCACCATTATGGATTAAAAAAGAAGCGTGAATCTCAACTAAACTGGATTCACGCTTCTTCTGTTAAAGGCCACAATCAGATTTGTTTGGTTTAAGCAATAACACATCAATTTAAAAGGAAAGAACCTCCAGAGTCTCTTCGTTCTAAGTATGTTTTCTACGAAATACTAGCCAGTAACTCCCCAGTCCGAAGATAAAAAATAAACCGGCCAAAACAGGAATAACATAATTATTAAAGGTAGGCTCAGCATCCTTCTCTTGTTTAGGAGTCGATGAGGCATGCTCCATTTGTGTCATGGTCTTTTTATTTGCTGATACTATTTTATGATTAACAGTGGTTAAGGGGATAACCTGAACTGTTTGGCTTAATAATCGATTATTTTGAGGAGAAGAGACTTCTAATCTAGAATCGTCAAAGACATTAGTTCCTAATAGAAAAAACAACATTGATGTGATAAGAGAAATCTTATTAAACATCATTTTCAACTCCACTATATTGAAATCTTCTTGTTGTTCATTCTATCACCGATTCTTGAAGGTGATATCAAATTGAAGGGATTGTTCACAAAGCTTTCGAATTTAAAACTCTTTAATCTAACCAAATGTCTGCCAAACCATAGGAATACACAGTGTATTGAGCCATATAAATCAATTTCATTAAAGAAGAATGGTGATAAACTGAAGCATAAACTTAAACTTTAAACAAAGGGGAGCGAGAACTATGTTTGAAATAGTTGATAAAAAAGCAGTCATGGATATCCGCGAGCGCATTGCAAAGGGGGAACATCCGCGGCGAGAAATAATAAACTTTGTGAAAGCTGCACCTGTAGGAACCTTATTTGAAATTCATTTGCCACATCGTGGTGAACCGCTTATTGGCAGTTTGCAATCATTAGGTATGAATGTAATTGTCAACGAAATGGAACCCATGCATTTTAGACTAATGGCAATAAAGTTAGATGAAATTAACTAATACCTGCGATCTGCTTAAGCCGGTGCAACTCTAGAATCTGTATTTGGCGGCGTCCGTCCATGCTAATCAGCTTTTGCGAAATGAACGACAACAACTTTCTGCTTACCGATTCTGGAGTTGTTCCAATATAACTAGCTAAATCCTTTTTTGTGATTGGCAAGGAAAAGGTCCCGTTTTTAGCAATCATTTTATTATGAAAGAGAATAAGTGCTCTTGCAAGCCGTTGTTCAACCTCTAGTAAACTTAGGAAACCAACCGACTCATCTGCTTCAAATAGCCTGTCGTTTACAGCCAGTAAGAATTGGTAGGACAACTCCGCGTTATTTTCCATTGTTTTAAGAAAGTCCTTTTTTTCGATATAACAAATAACCGTTGATGATCCCACGGCTTCTGCATTCATATAGTGTTTTTCATTTTTTAATAATGAAAATAATCCAAAGAAATCCCCAGGGAACAGTAATCTAACAATTTGTTCTTTCCCTTCTGGGGACATTTTTGTTAACTTGATCAGTCCTTCATTGACAACGAATAATGTTTCTGAATGTTCTCCTTCTCGAAAAATAAATTCTCCTTTCACAAAGCTTCTGCTTCTTGTTACCTTTTGCAGCTGTTGACGATCCGCTTCCTTCATTCCATTAAAAACAGGTACGGATGTAATGCACGATGATTCCTGAAAGCAGCAATGGTTACAACACATTCTTAAGTCACTCCTCCACATTTCTATTAACTTAATAGTATCTGTTTTGATCAATCTTTGTAGTGATTTACATCAATTCTGCTTTTCTTGATATAGGTCAATGTTAATGAGAACGATTCGCATTACAATAAAATAAAAACAAGAGGTGATTGTTTCGAATGAGTATCATGGAATTGGCATTGAATGAGGTCGCTTGCTCAGGATGTATCGGGAAGATTAAAAGAGAGATGCAAAGAACCAATGGGATTGAAAAAGTAAAGATCATGTCCGGTTGTGGAAAAATCAAAATAAGCTTCAATGAAAATATTATTCATTCGGAGGAAATTAATCGTAATCTGTATAAAATGACTTTGCGAACATTTGATTAAAGGCTGCTCCTTGTGGGCAGTTTTTTTTTTTTGAAAATAAAACTATATTAAGAACGGAAAATTCGTTATAATATTAACATTAAAGAAACAAGGATAAGAGGTTGTAATAATTTTCCCTTCCAGATAAATAATAAACAAAAAGGGAGGGATTTTTTTTTGGAGCGCAATCAGGATAGTAAATTTGAAGAAACCTTTCTTCCAGTGACCTCAATCGGCAGTGGAGTTGGAATGGCAGTTTTGCCTGATATTTATTGTTACACCGACAAAATCGTGAACCTAGTACTTGTAGGCAACCCGAATGAGTCGGAGGATTTTGTTCTAATTGACACGGGCATGCCTAAGTCAGCAGATGAGATAAAAGAAATGGTTGAAGAACGTTTTGGTGAGGGTGCCCTTCCTAAAGCGATCGTATTAACGCATGGACATTTTGATCATGTCGGATCAGTGGCTGAATTGTTGGAGGAATGGGAGATTCCGGTTTATGCACATGAGCTGGAACTCCCTTATTTGACAGGAAAGTTAGATTATCCGCCGGGTGACCCAAATGTTGATAGTGGACTTGTTGCAAAAATGTCGCCGATGTTTCCGAACCATGGGATTGATATAAGTGCCCATGTTCATGCGCTTCCTGCCGACGGAACTGTTCCAAATATGCCTAATTGGAAATGGGTACATACACCAGGGCATACGCCGGGCCATATTTCCTTATTCCGTGAACAAGACCGGGCGCTGATTGTGGGAGATGCATTTGTGACGGTAAAACAAGAATCTCTATATAAAGTAATGACGCAAACACAAGAGATTAGCGGTCCCCCAAAATATTACACTACTGACTGGGATGCTGCTTTTGATTCCGTAAAAAAGTTAGAAGCACTCAAGCCAGAAGTAGCAGTGACTGGTCATGGTCTTCCGATGAGTGGGGAGGACCTAGCAGAAAATCTAAATTATTTAGTGGAGCATTTTGCTGAGATTGGCCGGCCTGACAGTGGGAAATATGTGAATTAGTAATTTCTGAAGTGACTAGGGCTGTTGACTCATGCAGCTCTTTTATATCACTTATATGTTCGTTTTTGAGAACGGAAGAAAAACTCTTTGGTATCAGCATAGATATCATTAGAAATAATGGAGACTAATTGAACTAATTCATTCGAGGTGGAAATAATGAGACTCTGTTTCTTTTTACTAGTTGCTGGACTGTTGGATGCTGTTTTAACTCATTTTGGAATTGTTTCAGGTATTGTTGAAGAGGGAAATCCAATGATGAAGCTTGTAATTGAAAAAAGCTGGTCCTATTTTTACATCATAAAAATCTTTCTGCCCCTCTTGTTGCTTGGTTTGTTCTACTTGCGACCACTAAAAGGGTGGATTCGGACTCTTTTGGTTTCTACTTGTGTTCTTTATCTCTCCGTCCTGGTATATCATATGGTGTGGATTGTCCTCTACTTAAATACTGCATCATGACTTTTCCTCTATTCCCAACTAGACACTCCAAGGTTATTCAGTTAGTATCAATACGATATGGAAAGACAAATAATAAGAAAAATGATTTTTATATAAAGGAGTTCAATATGTTAAATACCTTAAAACCATACTTGCAGGAAGCCTGGGAAAAGTCAGGATTTCAACAGCCGACTTCCATTCAAGAAGCCGCTATTCCAATGATTCTTGAAGGCAAGAATTTAATTGCCGAGTCACCGACAGGTACTGGAAAAACGCTGGCTTATTTGCTGCCATTGTTAGATAAAATGGACCCAAGTCTACAATCTTTGCAAGCGGTTGTGTTAGCTTCTTCGCAAGAGCTGGTAATGCAGGTCTATCAAGAATTTCAAAAATGGTCGGAAGGCAGCGGAATAAGGGGCACTTCGATTATTGGCGGAGCCAATATGAAACGCCAGCTTGAAAAATTAAAGAAACGCCCGCATGTTATTTTTGCAACACCTGGTCGTTTATTTGAACTGATCAAACAGAAAAAGGTGAAAATGCATGAAGTAAAATTGGTTGTTCTCGATGAGGGTGATCAATTACTTATTCACGAGCATCTTAATACTGTCCAAAACATTGTAAAATCAACCATGAGTGACCGCCAAGTTGTTTTGTTTTCTGCTACAATGAAACCGGCAACAGAGAAATTGGCAAAAGAAATGACGAAAGACCCAGAAGTTCTTCGCATCGAAAAGGATGAACTTGCTTCGTCTGGAGAAGTCGAGCATATTTATTTTTCATGTGATCCAAGAGATAAAATCAAGCTCCTCGAAAAAATCACGCGCTTAGAAAATAGTAAATCGCTTGCGTTTATTAATGATATTGGTGAAATTGAAGTATTTAAGGAAAAATTACATTTTAAAGATTTATCGATCGGAATCTTGCATAGCGACATGAAAAAGCTCGAACGGCAGGCTGCATTAAAGTCTTTCCGTGATGGCAAAATGAACATGCTTATTGCTACAGATGTGGCGGCGAGAGGACTTGATATTCAAGGGGTTACCCATGTGGTCAATATCGATTCTCCGAAGGATATATCGCAATATGTGCACAGGGCTGGAAGAACAGGAAGAATGGGTGCAAATGGGATTGTAATCTCGCTTGTTACCGAAAGGGAAGAAAGAGAATTGAAACAGTATTGCCGTGAGTTAAACGTTCCGTTGCATATAAGAGTGTTTTACAAAGGTCTGATTTCTGAAGAAGGACAAAGAGACCAGAAATTACGGAGATAATGGCGAACTTACATCCAAGGAACTAGTATTATGAGCAAATGACTAAATTTAGAAAAAGCTCCAGTCCTCAAAAAAGAATAAGACTAATTATTTTCACTCATACTATCAATGTATTTCTCGAAAAAGGAGATGGTAGTGTGGGAAGACAGAAGCTTGGTAATCAAAATGCTCAGCGTAATAATAATCGCAAAAAACCAATGAGAGATAGTGAAGAACTGGTTGAATTTACAACTGGAGAAGCACTAAAACATAACCGTCCAAATAGTAAATAACAAAGTGCGCCTCCTTTTTAATAAGGGAGGCGCTTTTTTTATGGGAGGTCATCACATCTGTAGATATCTTGTTAAACACGACGAAAATCACTCTTCTGCAAGTAATTTAAGAGCTTTTTTAGCGGGGCCTTCAATAACATCGCCTGAATAAGCATAACGTGAACCATGGCACGGGCAATCCCAAGATTTTTCAGCATGATTCCATTCACACTCACAGCCAAGATGGGTGCAGGTGGTGTCGACAACATAAAGTTTACCGTTTTCATCCTTATAACCGCCGGCTCTTTTTCCGTTATACATGACAACGGAGCCTTCACCCACCTGTAAATCATCTGCGGACTTATCCGTATACTCAAGTTTGCCTTTAATTAGATGTTTAGCCACATCTGCATTGGTGGTGATGACACTCTTTAAGTCGGGATCAGCTTGGAATCGGGACGGTGTATAGAGCTCCATATATGGGTTGTCCCTTTCCATAACATAATCGGTCAACAAGTGACCCGCGAGAATCCCTGTTGTCATCCCCCATTTTTTATAACCCGTGGCCACTAAAACATTCTCACGGCCTTCAGTGTAATGTCCAATATATGGAAGTTTGTCTAGTGTAACCATATCCTGGGCAGACCAGCGATAATCGTACTCCTTAATCCCAAAAACCTCTTCAACAAACGTTTCGAGTGCTTCATAATGCTTAAGCGTGTCCATTCCTTGCCCCGTTTTATGATTTTCACCACCGATGATCAATAACTTTTCCTTTTCCCCATTAAGCGGTGTATAACGAATCGATCGAGGTGGGTTATCGGCGCTGATATACATGCCACCAGGGTAGTCCTTATCGGTTTTTATCCCGATTGCGTAAGACCTGCTCGCATACATTCTCGCAAAATAAAGCCCTGGTTTATCATAAAAAGGGAAATGGGAGGCAATAATCACATGCTTGCATGATACTCTATGACCAGACTTAGTAACAACCTTTGGTTCCGTATCATCGTCCTCAATGTCTGAAGCGACTGTATTCTCAAAAACAGAACAGCCCGCCTTAACCGCATCATCTAGAAGTGCTTTTAGAAATTTAAGGGGATGATATTGCGCTTGATTGCGCATCATGAGAGCGCCTTTTGCAGGAATATTAAAGGGGATCGTATCCTTTAAAGCCCCATCGATTTCTAGACTTTTATACGCTTCCCATTCCGTTTTAAGCTTGTCGACATACTCATCCGTTGTTGCATAAACATAGGCGTCTTGCTTACTGAAATCACAATCAATTCCCTTTTCCTCTACGCAGCTTTCGACAAATCGAATGGCATTCATATGTGATTCATAATAAAGCCGTGCTTTTTCTACTCCAAAATGATTTATTAATTCATCATAAATAATGTTATGCTGTGCCGTTAATTTTGCAGTTGTGTGGCCAGTAGTCCCATTCAAGACATTGCCTGCTTCTAAGAGGGCCACCTTTAAGCCTTCCTTTGACAGCAAATAGGCAGCGGTTATTCCAGATATCCCGGCACCCACAATCGCAACATGCACAGAAAGATCTTGTTCTAATGAATTAAAAGCAGGTAATTCTATTTCACGCCAATACGTTTTTGGAAATTTTGGGATTTTTTCAGATGAACTCATATATACTCCTCCAGCCTAAAAAATGACATCAAATTTAATTTTTCCAAAAGTGATAAAATTAATGTAGGAATGGAAATATTTCCTTAGTCGCAAAAAAAGAACCTTGCTTTATGCATGGTTCTTCCCGTTATATATTAAGAGGTTTAATAATGACGAACCCGTGGTCTACAGAATCTGAATTAACTTAGCAAGATGCCGGCGCATATGACAAACCTTAAACTTGGCTTTGACTGAATAAGAAAGAATCATTCCTCTTTATCAATTTTTAATGGATCAATACGGGTAGAGTCTTCAGTATTTAAGGCGCTTCTGACAAAATGGAAAAATGTTCCTCCGATACAACCGAGAAATAAGACAAAACCAATCGTTGTGACCCACCAAATTGCAGACATTGTATTCCCCCTTTGTCTAGCCTAAGTATTCATTTCTTAAGCTTTTCTAAAAATATATGCATAAGGGGGGAGGATTTTTCCAATGAATCACTGATGGAAATATACTATTTTGTTTTAGTCTTTTTTCTTAAGTGCGGCATAGTAGTCAACTTTTTTTATATTGACGCCGACAAAGGTTTCGATAATCGACTGGCCGCCGGCAATCGAGAAAATTAAAATAACCACATAGGTAATACGCGGAAAGAGCAAATATGCTCCCCCAAGTAAAACAGCGCTCCAAACACCAGCACACCAATAACATTTCAACAAATAACCAAACATCGATGTTGGAACTTCCTTGGTTTCCACTCCATCGTCCGTTTCTACTTTTACTTTCTTAACAAAAGGTTTACGGATAAATTCAGTAATTTTATCAAAGACAATTAAATGAGTTAAACGGTAGCTCGCTAGAATTAACATGATATAGGTCATCCATGAGATATCTTCCACGTCTTCAATCCTCCAAAATCCACTTGGTCTCTCCCTAATGGACAGCTCCATTTTATTTTTCATTTCCCTGTATATTTTGAGCCTGAAATCAAAATTATATATTCGGAGGAGGCGAAAAAATGAAAAAATCTTTTTGGTTTAGTTTTCTGTTTTTATTATCACTATTCTGTATTCCAAGTGTGTCTTTTGCCCAGCAAATTTACACCGTTCAGCCGGGGGACACACTTTGGAAAATCGCAGTTAGGTATCAAGTTGGAATTTCCGAAATTATTTCGGCAAACCGACAATTTTCGAATCCAAATTTGATTTATCCAGGTCAAAAGGTTACTATCCCAAGTTTCGATGCTGTAAAAAGTACTGAAAGCCAGGTAATCCAGTTAACCAATCAGGAGCGTGCAAAAAATGGTTTGAAGGCATTAACACCCGATTGGGAGCTCTCAAGGGTGGCTCGTTATAAAGCCAATGACATGAGAGATAAAAACTATTTCAGTCATACCAGTCCAACGTATGGCAGTCCGTTTGCAATGATGAAAAGCTTTGGGATTTCCTATCGGTCAGCTGCTGAAAACATTGCAGCAGGGCAAACGACACCGGCTTCAGTCGTTCAAGCTTGGATGAATAGCTCCGGTCACAGGGCAAATATTTTAAGCACGAGATCTACCTATATTGGGGTTGGCTACGCACAGGGTGGCTCACAAAGACACTATTGGGTACAGATGTTTATTTCTAAGTAAGACAAAAGGGTCAGTTTCTTAAGCATTTCGCTTAGGGGCTGACCCTTTCTACGTCTTAGGACCGATATGAAAATCAAGCTCAAGCGCAATTATGATAAACAATGAAAAGAGGTAAGATGAAATCAAGATAAAGAAAGGAGCAAAACAAAATGAAAAAATTTGGTTTACTGTTAGCAGGTGGAATTGCAGCGATGATCTTGCTTTCAACCATTGGTCCAATGGTGGGGTTACTCGTTAGCTTAGTACTCCTATACTTCATATTCAAACAGTTCTTAAAAGCTGAATCGACAGGAGGAAAAATTGGGCTTGGGATCATTGGATTCATTGTCCTCATCGCATCCATTCATAACGCTCCAGCAATTATAGGGGTTGCAGCAGCATATGTGTTATACCTTGTTTATAAAAAATGGAATGAGAAAAAGCACACAACCGTGAAGGAAGAAAATGACCCATTTGTTAATTTTGAAAAACAGTGGAATGAATTGAAAAATTATTAAGAAATAAGGGAGAGAATGAACATGACAAACTTATTTACAAGAATTAAAAACACGATTACAGCCGATTTACACCAGGCACTTGATCAAAAAGATAAACAAAATCCAATTGCTTTATTAAATCAATACCTACGCCAGTGTGAGCAAGAAACAGAGAAAGTTAGAAAGCTATTAGAACGTCAATACACACTGAAAGATGAATTTACAAGAGAATATCAGCAAGCGTCCCAGTTAGCTGAAAAAAGAAAGTACCAAGCTGAAATTGCTTCTAAAGCAGGCGAAACAGAACTTTATCAGTTTGCCTCAGCAGAGCATCAGCAATATGCAGACCGTGCCAGCCGCTTGAGTACATCACTTGAACAAGTAAAGAATCAACTAGTAGTATTAGAAAGAAAGTATGAAGAAATGAAACACAAGCTAAAAGATATGCACCTAAGACGGATGGAATTAATGGGCCGTGAAAATGTAACACGAGCGAACCTCCAAATCAACCAGGTGCTTGATTCTAATACGTATTCAGATAAATCCTACTCGAAGTTTAAAGATATTGAAAACTATCTTGACCGCTTAGAGCATCAAGTGAATAGCTCATACTATCGCAATACGATCGATGCTCGAGTTGCACAACTAGAAAAGGAAATGAAATTAGAAGAAAGCAAGTCCATTTAAATACAAAACATGGTATGCTAAATTAAAAAGCGGAAGCGCCCCTAGGCGCTGGAGCTAGACACTAAAGGCGTAGGATTTCTGCGCCTTTTGACCATAAACAATAGTAATACAAACTATAAAAGAGTTATCCAGATGGATATAAGGGAGGGTGGACCATGTTTAAAAATACTAAAAATGATTATATAGGCTGGCTGGTCATTATCGGTGCGATCATTTTAGTCATGGAAATACTATTTTTTAACAGTGGGCTAATTTTCTCTCTTTTTATCTCTGGAGGCATGATTTACCTCGGCCGCAAACGAGCGGGGAAAAAGAAGGGGAAAATACTTTTTATCGGCGGGATTATTTTCTTAGTCCTTAGTCTCTTAAATATGATGACGTTTAAGTTTTTACTAGTCGCGATATTACTGCACTTTTTTATTCAATTTTTAAATGCCAAAAAGAAACCTAAGAAAATCTCACCTGAAATCACGGAAATCGAACCAACCTCCCATGAAGAAACAATGATAAAGTCAGAACCTCTATTTGAAAATATCGTCCTTGGTCAGCAAAAGACCCCCCCGGGTGCCTACGAATGGAATGATGTAAATATCCAGGCAGGGATCGGTGATTCCATCATTGATCTGAGCTTTACGATGCTGCCTAAAGGGGAAACGGTTATCTTTATTCGCAATCTGATTGGGAATATTCAAATCCTTGTTCCTTATGATATTGATGTTAGTGTCCAGCATTCATGCATTATGGGTTCAACGACTGTTTTCGAGCACCACGACTCTAAACTTTTCAATCGAGTATTACACCTAAAAACACCAGGATATGAGATAGCTGAGCACAAAGTGAAAATTTTCACCTCGCTCATGGTTGGAAATTTAGAGGTGAGCCGGATATGAGCACAACCCAGCGTAAAATTTTCTGGAGTGTTGGCTTTTCCTTTTTCCTTGCTATTATTGTCAGTGCCATTTTTATCTTCGTTTTCCCACTAAGCAGTTGGGCGGAATTGTGGAGTAAACATTTCATGAATGTTCCGTTTGTAATCTTTATCCCTGCCTTTAGCATTGCCGTTGGGATTCTCTTAGGTGCAGTCTCTGGGGTGTTTTGGAGAAGGCAGTTTCTATCCATTGAACACTCCTTGCATCTATTAGAGGAAGGAAAACAAATAGAAGTAGTTAGGGAGAAACCTGTTATCTCAGAAATGCAGCTCATTGCAAACCGAATTGAGAGAATCGGCAAACAAATGTCTGAACAAGCGAAGCTTTCGCAGCGATTAGCCACTGAAAAAGTGGAAGACCTTGAAGGAAGAATCCAAGAAATTATTGAACAGGAACGGAACCGATTGGCCCGTGAACTGCATGATTCTGTCAGTCAGCAATTATTTGCTGCTTCGATGATGATGTCGGCCATCAACGAAACTAAACAGCAATCACCAGTAGAAAATGACCGCGAAGCGAAACAATTGAAATTAGTCGAAGAAATGATTCACCAATCACAGTTGGAAATGCGTGCCTTGCTTTTACATTTACGGCCAGTGGCCTTAAAAAATAAAACACTTCAAGAAGGAATTGAAGAGCTATTAATCGAATTATCACAAAAGGTTGAGATGGATATTAAATGGAAGACAGAGGTTTTTCCGTTAGATAAAGGAGTAGAGGATCATCTTTTCCGTATCCTCCAAGAGTCGATCTCAAATACGTTAAGACATTCGAAAGCCAATAAACTCGAAGTTCTGATGGTAAAACGGGATGATCTTGTCATCTTAAGGATTATTGATGACGGAATAGGTTTTGATGTAAACGAGATGAAAGCAGGTTCCTATGGAATGCAAAATATGCATGAGCGTGCAGTAGAAGTAGGCGGCACGTTAAAAGTGGTTAGTGTAAAAAATCAAGGAACAAGGCTGGAAGTGAAGGTTCCGGTGATGATTAATGGAGATGGTGCCAATGATTAGAGTCGTATTTGTTGATGATCATGAAATGGTTAGAATCGGAGTTTCTTCTTACTTATCAGCGCAGCCAGACATTGAGGTAGTTGGAGAAGCTGACGATGGAAAAAAAGGTGTGGAGCTTGTCCTCGAACTTCGCCCTGATATCATTCTAATGGATTTAGTGATGAAGGAAATGGACGGAATTGAAGCCACAAAGCAAATCATTGAACAATGGCCGGAAGCAAAGGTTATTATCGTGACAAGCTTTTTGGACGATGAAAAAGTTTATCCTGCACTTGAAGCAGGGGCAACCAGCTATATGCTGAAGACCTCTAAAGCAGGTGAAATTGCGAATGCAGTCCGTGCTACATACCATGGACAATCGGTCCTGGAACCGGAAGTAACCGGAAAAATGATGGTGAAGATGCGTCAAAAAAATACGCATTTGCCGCACGAAGACCTTACCACCCGTGAAATCGAAATATTATTATTAATGGCAGAGGGCAAAACCAATCAAGACATTGCTGATGAGTTATTTATTGCCCTCAAAACCGTCAAAACCCATGTCAGTAATATTTTGAGCAAGTTGAACGTCCAAGATAGAACGCAAGCAGTCATTTATGCATTTAAGCATTCATTAATTAAATAAATCTCCAAGGCTTTCCTAAAAAGGAAGGTCTTTTTTCTTTTTTATTATAAAATTTCAAAAATATAATTGAAAATCTTTCTCAGTTACTGGTATGATATTAATGAAAATGATTATCAATATTAAAAATTTCGGAGGAATACAAAATATGAAACTTATTAAAGTTACAGGATTTCTACTATTATCTAGCAGTCTTCTATTTGGATGTACAAATAATAGGGAGGAAACTTCAAAAACGGAAAAGGTTGAGGACACAGTGGCTACAAGCCAAGATTCACTAAATGGGGTCACAGATGAGTACAAGGCATATGCCCTAGGAGAAGTTGAAGAATTTGTAAAGGCTACAGACGCCTTTACAACAGCCGTTAAAAATGGAGAAATAGATCAAGCCAAGGCCCTTTATGGACCTGCTAGGATGCATTACGAGCGTGCTGAACCGATTGCAGAAGTATTCGGTGACCTAGACCCGAAGATTGATGCACGAGAAGGCGATGTCCCGGAGGCGGAATGGGGCGGCTACCACCGAATAGAAAAAGGCCTATGGATAGACAAGACAACCAAAGGATATGAACAATACGCAGAGCAGTTAATGAAAGATGTCAATCTTTTACGTGCAAAGGTAGATACCGTAGAAGTGACACCTGAATTATTAATAACCGGAGCAGTTGATCTATTAAATGAGGTTTCTACTTCCAAGGTAACAGGCGAAGAGGATCGTTATTCCCATACAGATTTATATGATTTTGCTGCTAATGTGGAGGGAGCAGAAAAGATTTACCAACTCCTAAATCCGGAATTAAAGAAAAAAGATGAGGACGTTTCAAAAGAAATAGAAGCGCGTTTCAATGATGTTTATAATCTACTAAACCAGCATAAAAAAGGCGAAGGCTATAAGCTCTATACTGATTTAACAGAAGCCCAGGTTAAAGAACTAAGCCAAGCGATTGATGCACTAGCTGAACCACTCTCACAAATAGGACTTGTTACGGAGGCGTCTTAATTGGCAAAGAATAAAAACATCATCGATGAATCTACATCAATCGGAAATAAGATTTCGAGAAGAGATATCCTTAAAACGGCCGGTGTTGGCGGTGTCGGAGTAATTCTGGGCGCTTCAGGACTAAGCGGTTTGCTTTCGATTTCTGAGAGCAAAGCTACCACCAAAGATGCCCATGAGATCGTGCCCTTTTATGGAAAACATCAAAGTGGAATCACGACGAAAACACAAAACCATGTTTATTTTGTTTCCTTGGATGTGACTACCTCGAAAAAGGAAGATTTGGTTCAATTATTCAAAGATTGGACAAAAGCCGCAGCCTTGTTATCTGAAGGAAAAGCAGTGGGGGATTTATCGAGTAATGAGTTCCTCCCTCCAAAAGATACGGGGGAGGCCGCTGGGTTATCTGCTTCTAATTTAACTATTACATTCGGGGTTGGTCCTAGTCTGTTCGTTAAAGATAATCAAGACAGGTTTGGTCTTAAAGCCAAGCAGCCGAAAGAATTAGTAGACCTGCCTAAATTTCCGCTTGATGCGTTGGAAGACGAATGGACAGGTGGTGACCTTTGTATTCAAGCCTGTGCTGATGATTTGCAAGTAGCCTTTCACGCGGTTCGAAATCTGATTCGAATTGCAAGAGGGAAGGCGATTTTACGCTGGGCACAAACAGGGTTTCAACGCACGAAACAAGCAGACCCCAAAAGTGAAACGCCAAGGAATTTGTTTGGCTTTAAAGATGGCACAGCCAATCCTGATGTAAACAATGAATCACAAATGAACAAACAGGTATGGGTCCAGCCTGGGGATGGCCCTAATTGGTTAGTGAATGGAAGTTACCTTGTTGTCCGTCGAATTCAAATGTTTATTGAAGTGTGGGACCGTACAACATTAAAAGATCAAGAAAATACCTTTGGCCGTTATCGTGAAAATGGTGCACCAATTGGGCAAAAAAATGAATTTGAAAAACTTGATTTGAAGCAAAAAAATGAAAAAGGCGAATATAGCATCCCTGCCGATTCGCATACACGCTTATCCCATGGGGACGGTTCCCAGCAGATTCTGCGCAGGGCCTATTCCTATTCGGATGGAATGGATCTGAAAACCGGCAGCTTTGATGCGGGTCTATTGTTCTTATGTTTCCAGCGTGCTCCTAGTAAACAATTTATCCCGATACAAAATAGATTGGCCAAGATGGATAAATTAAATGAATATATATCCCATAGAGGGAGTGCCATCTTTGCTTGTTTACCAGGAACGAAATCAAGTGGTTTTATAGGAGAAGCACTTTTTAACTAAGGTTTTTCCTTTTATTAGAGGAGAGAGACGCATGCGACGATTTAAGACAAAAAGTAAATCTATATTATTATTAATGATGTTTTTCATTCTTTTTCAAACAGTCCAGCCAGTGAAAGCGGCTGTGAATCATGATGAGCTTTTCGTTCTAATCGGCGATAGCTTAATGAAAGCCAAAGATGGCGACCATTCAGCAGTGATGAGAAATATGGAGCTGTTTGCTAACGAATGGGCATCGATTAAGAAAGAAGATAGTAAACAGGCTGAAAAGGTTGAACAAGAACTTAATGAGGTTCAAAGTTTACTAGCCAAAGAGAATGTGGAAAAAGAGGTTCTTTCAAAGGGTCTTTCCTCTTTATCAAGTGCAGTGGTTCTCTATGACCAAGAACAAAATCCACAGGATAAAGAAAAAGGAAAAGAGCAAGTAAAGCAGCTGAAACCGCTCATCGCATCTTTGAAACAATCGATTGAAGATGGGAATCAGTCTGTTTTGAAAGCCCAATATCAAACTCTGTTAAATAAATGGAATGCCTCTGAAAAAACGGTTCATGATGAAAGTATTGTCGCCTACGGTAACATTGAAAAATACATGGCATTGATCCGAATTGCGATCACTCAGGCTCCTGCTGATTTAGAGAAGGCTGAAACAAATGTAGAGAAACTAGCCAAAGAAGTGGAAAATTTCTTGGCTGGTAAGGTTTCTACTCAGGCTAAAGGGGATTATTCACTATCCGATCTAACTACATTATTGAGTAATGCAGAAACACAGATTGCAAAAGAAAACTATAAGAGTGCTTCTGACCTGTTAACTGAAATACTAAACATTTGGCCAATGATTGAAGGGGATGTTCAGACAAGAGACAGTAAGTTGTATAGTGATGTTGAAACAAAAATACCTACAGCTATTAGTCTTATAAACTCTGCTAAAGTTGATGGTCCAAAAGCAGAGGAGATCGTAAAGGAATTAAATTCCCGTCTAGCGCCGTTAATTAGTAAAACTGATTATTCTTTATGGGATGCCGCATTAATTTTGTTACGTGAAGGGTTAGAAGGGTTATTAATCGTGGCCACATTGCTTGCTTTTCTGAAGAAAATGGGTCAGGGCGCGAAACAGAAATGGATTTGGGCTGGTGTTGGAGCAGGGATCCTTGCCAGTGCTGTACTGGCCATGATTATCAATATTGTATTCTCACGAATAGTTGCTGCTTCTAGCCGAGAATATATTGAGGGAATCACTGGGGTTGTCGCTGTCATTATGATGTTAACCGTTGGTGCATGGCTCCACAATAAATCCAGTATCGGGAACTGGAATAAATATATTAATCAACAAATGGAGCAAGCGATTGCCAGAGGAAGTCTTTTTTCATTTGCACTGATTAGTTTTCTGTCAGTTTTCCGTGAAGGGGCAGAGACGATCATATTCTATACAGGAATCACGCCCTATATAAGCTTGCAGCAACTGGTTTTGGGTGTAATCCTTGCAGTAGGAATCCTAGTTATTGTTGGTTTTGCAATTATCTACTACAGTGTGAAAATTCCGATTCGCTTTTTCTTTAAGGCTGCAACCATTCTTATCTATTTCTTAGCCTTTAAAATTCTTGGTATTAGTATCCATGCTTTGCAAATTTCGAATGTGCTGCCGACTAGCACCGTACATCAGTTTCCGTTTATCGATTGGATCGGATTATATCCAACCTGGGAAACGACGATTACACAGTTAATATTAGTAACGGTTATTGTTTTATTAACATGGATGATCAGAAAAAAAACAGTAATGGTGAACGTTTAAAGGGCTGCGAGCCCTTTTTTTCATTCTCCTAAAAATTTTTCTCTAATAATCAAAGAACTTGTCTCATAAGTTTATAAAAGTGAGATGAGTATGGAGGAGAAAAAATTGGCTATTTATTATAAGGGGATATTCTTTTTAGCTGTAGCTGCTTTTTTGGGGGAAGGTATCGAAATTTTAGTAAATATGATTCTTGCTCGAGAGTTAGGACCACACGGACTAGGTCTGTATATGTCCATTTTGCCATCGATCTTCTTAATTGTGTTACTATCCAGCTTTGAGTTGCCTGTATCGATTTCAAAATTCATTGCAGAAAGGGAAGACCGTTATCACCGAAATATCCTTCATCATGCGATTACGATTACGATTGTGTTCTCGGCTGCCCTTTTTTTAGCAGCTACTGTAATCATTCCGTTTATTCCTGTGTTTGACAAATATCATCCATATGTAAGATGGCTTGTTTTGATCTTAATACCCATCATTTCCTTCACCTCCGTCGCGAGGGGATATTTTATGGGCAAGCAGCAAATGGGGAAAATAGCAGTCTCAAATTTTTTAAGGAAAACGATTCAACTTTCAGGGCTGTTCCTCCTTTTCCGTTTCTTTGCTTTCGACACAGCTGAGTCAGTGTTAATCGCGATTGGTACGTTTATAGGAAGCGAGATAGTTGTGTTCCTTTATTTAATATACATGTTTATTATCCAATTTCAGCAATTGAAGCGACAGCCCTTTTCTAATATGAAACGTAAGGTAGTTCAGAAAAATCTAATGGCAGTTTCGATTCCAACAACAGGTCTTCGCTTGTTTTCAGCTTTTACAGGTGCCATACAGCCCTTTATCATTAAGGCAGCGTTGGTTCGTTCTGGCTTGAGCGATACATTAGCGACAGAGCAATTTGGAATGCTGATGGGGGTGGCCATTTCGATAGGCTTTTTTCCGGGTTTTATTGCTCACTCGTTAATGGTCGTTCTAATCCCAGCTGTGTCCAAGACATACGCAGAGGGTGATTACCAAAGGCTCCAAAAAATGCTTCTACAGGTGATGAAGCTAACCTTTGTATATGGGGTCATATCCGTAGCTATTTTCTACTTCTTTGCACCCGAGTTAACGTCGCTATTTTTTAAATCAGAAACACCTGCCCTATTTTTACAATTACTCTGGCCATATTTCTTATTTCACTTTTTTATCATGCCGATGCAGGCCTTTTTGTTTGGACTTAATCTACTTAAAGAGACATTCATTCATATCATTTGGTCGACGATCATCTCTTTTTCACTCATTCTTTTGCTTGCAGCGATGCCTGAATGGAGAATGAATGGCGTTATTATTGGGATGAATACAGGCGCTGTTTTATTAGCCCTCATGCATTATCTAACGATCTGCAAGAAAATTGGCGTCAGTATTTTTATGAAAGGCTTCATTCAAAATACTACTGAGCGATAAACTCCTGAGAAATTTTCTGTATAACTGTAGGGGGGAATGCTGTCAATTCCGTCTAATAGAATGTAGATCATTTTAAAGATGGAAAGGATGGAGAACATGCTAGCTGGAATTGTCCCATCATTTGAAGAAGTGGTAATGGAACATGGAAGATCCATTTATAAATATATTTTGTCTTTAGTGAAGCATAAAGAACTTGCAGAGGACATCTATCAAGAGGTATTACTCTCAGCTTTTTTAGCATATCCTTCAATTAAAGAGCAATCTAAATACAAAGGCTGGTTTTTTACGATTGCAATCAACAAATGCCGTGATTATTGGCGGAAGGAAAATAAATCTAAGCAATTTTGGAAGGAAGGAGTTTATTCCTATTCAGCCTCATTCGAACCAAGCGTCATTCCAGAAGAGGAAGTCTTACATAAATTTTCTGCTGAACAGATGGCTGAAAAGGTGAACCTATTACCGGAAATTTATCGTTATCCTATTTATCTTTATTACTATCAAAATTTCTCACTCATTGAAATCGCGAAGAAAAGTAATCTGCCAATGTCGACAGTAAAAACAAGAATGAAAAGAGCGAAGGAGAGACTTCGCCCCAAAATGCAATCACTCGCATAATTGCTTCATCAAAGAATATTCTTTGCAAAGGAGAATGTTGAAGATGACAGGAAATGAAACAAAAAGGTCTCCGGTACAGTTACTTCCGTATATTTCAAAGCAATATTACAACCGTTATACGCCTATCGATCATGCGGTATGGCGTTTTGTCATGAAACAAAATCATTACTTTTTAAAAGATATCGCCCATCCCGCATATGTGAATGGCCTATACGATTCAGGAATTAAAACTGAATCGATTCCAAAAGTAGAAGACATGAATACCAGTCTAGCCAAAGTGGGCTGGGGTGCCGTCACGATTGCTGGGTTAATTCCTGGCACAGCGTTTTATGGCTTTCTGGCAAATTGTATCTTACCAATCGCAACGGAAATAAGAAAAATACAGAACATTGCCTATACCCCTGCACCGGATATGATCCATGAGGCAGCTGGACATGCGCCCATTTTATTAGATAAATCATATCGGGAATTTGTTAAGAAAATCGGCGAAATGGGAGCAAAAGCACTCTCCAGTAAAGAGAAGCTAGAGGTATTTAAAGCAGTTCGTCATTTAACAATTGTTGCCGAAGATCCAAATTCTACACCAGATCAGGTTAAAGAGGCAGAAAGACTGGTAGCAGAAGCTAGAAAGAAGGTCAAAGGTCTATCAGAGGCCGATCAAGTTTCAAGGCTTTTTTGGTGGACGGTAGAATATGGATTAGTGGGTGACCTAAAGAATCCGAAAATTTATGGAGCTGGCCTACTATCATCAGTAGGTGAGAGTCAAAGTTGTCTAGCTGATGATGTCAAAAAGATCCCATTCTCAGTAGAAGAATGTATTAAGACACCATATGATGTCACAAAGCCTCAGCCGCAACTATTTGTTTGTAAGAACTTTGATGAACTGGCAGCGGCTATTGATCAATTTGCTTCTACCATGGCATTTCAAAAAGGTGGAACGGAAAGCCTAGAAAAAGCTTTGCAATCTGATAATCTCGCAACTTTTGTCTTCTCTTCAGGGTTGCAAGTGACCGGCACACTAACAACGATTTTGAAGGATGATAAAGGGGAAGCTGTTTATATCAGAACGAAGGGACCTACAGCACTATCGCTGGATCAAAAACAATTAGTGGACCATGGCAGAGATACACATCATAAAGGCTTTGGGACACCCATAGGCAAACTTGAAGGGAAGATGGTAATTGAGAATAGCTCGCTTGATCAATTAAAGGATTTAGGCATTATTGAAGGAAGCGAAGCAGTATTGAAATTTGAAAGTGGTGTCATTGTAAAGGGGATCGTGAAGACCATTTTGTTGTCTGCAGGTAAACCTGTCTTAATTTCATTTAAGGATTGCCAAGTAAAATTCAAGGATCAAGTCCTTTTTGAACCATCTTGGGGGACCTATGATATGGCTGTGGGAGCAGAAATAACCTCTGTGTTTGCAGGCGCTGCTGATCCAGACGGTTATTTCGACTGGCCAGCAATAGATGAAACAAATGTTGTAGAGGAAACAGTAGTGCAGCAGAATTGGAATCAACTAGAAAAGCTATATGAGGAAATCCGCAGTTTACGTGAGAGTCCGGTGTGGAATGAACAGAGTTGGTCCAGCTTGGAAAAAGTAATACTAACCTTAGATAAGCAGTACCCCAATGAGTGGTTATTGAGGCTTGAAATACTAGAACTCTATAAGAAGCACAATGGCAGTCATCCCAACGTTAAGCGTATAACTGAAATGTTACTGAAAAAAAACTGGGAAAAATCAATAAAGCAGGTGATTCAGCGCGGATTCACGTTAATATATAATAGCTAAAAGTAAAAGGAGCTTGGAATCCCAAGCTCCTTTCTCATACTGTCTAGCTCCAGCGCCTAACGGCTAGTGGACTTCGCTCTCCGCCCTACGATAAGTCAACATCGGCTCGCTCCGCTCACCGTGTTTCCTTTATCTCAGTTGGAGCGCTCCAGTCCATACGCCGTTAAACGGACGCTTCCGCTTTTCTAGTTAATCCTTGCTTGAAAGAATCCCCAAAATACGAAGGATGCTGACGAAAAGGTTTATAAAATCCAAGTATAAGTTTAATGCCATCAATGGGACTTCATCGGGTCTTACACCGTAATGCTTCATTCGGCTAAAATCAAAGAGGACATACCCACTAAATACTAATACACCGATAAAGGAGTAAGCAAGCATCCCTGTAGAGCCTAATGGAAAGAAGATATTAAAAATGGAAATAGCCACTAATGCAAGCAAGGCAGCTAGCAGGAATCCTCCTAAAAAGGAAAAGTTTTGTTTTGATTTAGTCGCATAAATAGCAACACCTGTAAAAACAACCGTTGTACTGGCGAATGCCATAACCACCACGTTTGCACCTGCTGTAGCTAAGTAATAAGCTACGATAGGATAAAGGGTTATTCCAGATATAAATGTAAAAATGTATAAGAATGAATAAGAAATCGCCTTTTTGCGTCTGAAAAAGAAGGCAACCATGAGCATGACAAATTCTAAAATAGCTAATGGCATAAATAGGCCGGATGGAACAAATACTCCTGCCATTGTACCCAAGAATGCAATCGCAAGTGAAAGGGCAAATGTTCGTAAAACAGATGGCAAAAATTCAGTAGATGTTTGAGTATACAAATTTTTCACCTCAAAAATTATTTATTATTAAGTTATACGAGGAAATGGTCAAGATGTTTCATTATTTCTAAAAAAATCTTTATCTTCTTTTAATAAATCGCGAATTTCTGCTAAAAGCTCTTCCGTTCGGTCCACTTTCGCAACAACCGCTGCTGGTTCCTCTTTCTTTTTAAAACGGTTAAGAAACTTTATAAATAGGAAAATGGAAAATGAAATAATTAAGAAATCAACCACTGTTTGAATAAATTTACCATAGGCTAACTTTCCATAGGAAAGTTCAGAAAAATCAACGACTCCAATGACTAATCCAACTAATGGCATTATAACATCAGCAACAAGAGAAGAAACTATTTTCCCAAACGCTCCGCCAATAATAACACCGACTGCTAAATCGATAACATTGCCTTTCATGGCAAATTGTTTAAACTCATTCCACATAAAAACATCCTCCAAGCTTTTTGCTTAATTGTATATTGTAACCTCCAACCAAGTACAATAGCAAACCTAATATTATGAAATTAAGTTCATCTTAATTGCTTTTACCGCTGCATCAATCCGGTTTTTTGCAGCTAATTTTTGAATGATGATAGAAATATAATCACGAACCGTATAGCTGCTTAGATGAAGAATCGTTGCCGCTTCATTGATAGATGCACCCTCGGCAATCAATTTTAATACCTCTTTCTCACGTTGTGTTAAGACGCTAGTGGAGTTCACAAATTGTTGAAGTGCCTCATCTCCAATAGAGAAAAGCAATTCCCCTGCATAATGCCCAAATTTTATTAATGTGGCCAAGGTTTGAATAGAAACTTCAAATTGAGACTCTTCCCCTTTGTCCAAAAGGGCAATACCGATCAGTTTGCTTTTTGTTGGGACAAATATTGGCAATACCACTAGTGACTTTAATTTATATTCCTGGACATATTTTTTCGGTAACACTTCAGCAGCATCAGCAAAATAAAGGGGCTGAGAATGACTTAATGAATGTAAATATTTTTTTAGTAAGGGGAGCTTAAATAATTCTTCCCTAATCTGCTGAATAGTGGGATTGCTTACATTATATCCAGAAACTCCAATTCCTTTGTCCTCGTATTGATTATACATAAATAGGGCACAGCGATTAAAGGGCATATATTCGACTAAACCTTTAGTAATCGCCTTAACCGCCTCATCCGCCCCACGGGTACGTAACAAGTGCTGTAAGAAGAGGAGTGATGCATCTTTCCATTCCATCTTATTTTCAAGATGATGTAGTTTTAGCTGGCGTAAATACATCCCTCTAATAAAATCGATTTCATGATTGCTGACAAGAAAGTCTTTACGTTCCAGACCTATTAACAGGGTGTCATTCAAACAAGGAATTTGGACAATGGAAGCCCCGTCGCTGTCTGTTCCTAATAGTCTAGCAATCGCGGTTGATAAGTGGTCGATTTGACTAGCCTTTAAACCTTTGGACATTTCAATTAAAGGGGTATCTACTTGATTTAGTTCAGAACAGACAACACTATTCACCTGATAATCTTCCTGTCCCTTATTAACAACAGCTATCCAATTCATTGGAATGATGTTAGTAGCGATAATAGTTTTTACCCATTTCTCATTCCGCTTTTCTATATCTTGTGTTAACAACGTCTGGTCAAGTATTCTCGAGAAAAAGGATTGGACTGCCTGATGATCAAGAAATGTGGAAGATTTATTTTGAGATAACAGCTTATGAAATATATTTTCAATCGTAGTTAACAAGAATATCGACTCGTTTTCATCATATTTGGTGGCGAAACGATTTTTCCATTCAGAAAGAAGGGAAAGGATGAAGGAGTCTACACTAGGGATTTTATCATTAAATAACTGTTGGAAGGCAATCTGGATGATGACATTAAATTCATCCACTAAACTGTCCTTTCGGTATTTTAATGTGGATAGAACTTCCTCCCATTCTTTCATAAATGGTTCACTAAGCCCGATAAGAATGGAGAGTCCCTTTTGTATAAGCTGTTCCACTTTGTGCTCCATGTTGGTTCCACCTCCATCAATATCCGTTTTAATAATCTTCGGTGGAATATTTTTCGATATGTCCGTAGTAGTAATCCGTACCCGACATTTGACGGGGTACAAGTATTAATACGATATATTTCGTGATTGTGGCGGTGAAAAAACCGTTGTAAGGTATTAAAAAGAATATTATTAAAATTCAGAAAGTAGGAGGGCGTTTATGGAAAGTTCAATTCAGCTTGTTGAGGGGATCACTAGTAAAAGAGTTTTCTGGTCAGCTTTAGGGTCGGGAATTTTGGTATTAGCGCTGTTATTAGTCTCATTTGGGATCTCGGGGGTAGCATATGCTGTCCCAATTGCTGGTGTGGGTGACTTTTATGTAGAGTTTGATAAATTGGAGGGAAGCGGCTACACTTTTTTTCCAAAAATGGGTGAAACAAGTAGTGAGGATTCGGCTCCACAAGGCACAAATTTAATAGAAAATTTGACAATTGATAATTTGCAATTATACAAAGATTTCAAGGTTGGCGGGCAATGGATCCGAGTCAAGATTACGGCCTCCAAACCTGTACAGATTACCGGACTACAACACGATGCAGGTCTTATTGAAGCGGATGCAAAATTCCAAAACTTAGCGCTAAAAGAAAATCATAGCGATGATTGGCAAAAACAATTCCAACAAACCTCATCGAAAATTACCTTAGAGCATGCAAAGCTGAAAACACACTATCTGTTTCAGAAAACGATTAATATGAACGGGATGAGACTGACAGTTGAGAAGATTAATAAGAAATAAGAAATGGAGGAAAATTGATGGGATATACTAAATGGCGAAAGTGCCGGCCGCTGTGGGGTGCTTTGATTACAATAATCAGCGGACTCATGATTTCATGGGTGCCTTTAAACCTATATTTAAGTACATTCCTTCCAGGGTCGATAGCTATCATAGGCTTACTTTTTGGCGGACTACTTACATTGATTGGAATTGTGGCCTTATTCTTTCCAAATGCTTCTAAAATTCTAGGAATCTTTACTATTTTTCTATCAATACTTTCTGTTATTGGAGCATTGGGAGGGTTTCTTTTTGGCACGATATTTGGCATCATCGGGGGAGCATTGCTGTTGGCCTGGAGTCTGGCACCAGTCAAAGTAAAAGTATCACCCCCAACTGAGATGGAAAAAACGGCCCAGACTATCTAAAGGAGATCAAAATATGTGGTGGAAAAGAAAGATGATCTTGTTAAGCTTATGTCTCCCGTTGATGTTTTTAACAATTTTCGCTAATGGTGGAGCAGTTAAAGCGAAAGAACAAACTACAGATGGTTTTGTAATTGAGGCAGACCGAGTCGTTGGTTCGGGTATGACTGCAAACATTATTAAACAAGAAACCTCTACAAATAGTGGTAAACTAATGCTGCGTTTTCATTATAAATCCGCAATCATTTATGGAATGAAATTAACCAAGCAGGTAAATTCACCAAAGGGTCCTCTAAGTATTAGTTTAAAAGCAAATGGACCTGTTAGTGTAAGGAATATGACTGTTGATACATCGGCTTTTGTCTTTAAAGGGGCTTGTGTAAAGGCATCAGAAACTGTTCCAGAGCTTGGGATGGAGCGGGTGGTCATGGTGGCTCATTTCATGGAATCCGAGAATAGTATTATTAAGCAGTTAGTTCTTAATACGGTTTCCGGTCAATCAACTGCACCAAAGCCCGAAATGTTGAAAATTATTCAAGATTTAAGCTCTCTTCCACTTCATCAATTGGATAAAGAGCTTGATAAAATTTCAAGTGGTCATATGCCTCTCACGTGTGAAGATGGTTCCAAAATTGTGGAATCACATGATGGAATTGGTAAAATCACTGAACCGGTTGAAGATGTGTTTGAAGTGGTGACTCATCCATTGAAGACGGTTCCAAAACCATTGGAATCGGTAGTAGAACCACTCAAGCCAATATTGAAACCTTTAGAACCTGTAACAGAACCGCTTGAGCCAGTATTGAAACCGCTCGAGCCTGTAACAAAACCGCTTGAGCCAGTTTTGAAGCCACTTGAGCCTGTAATAAAGTCGCTTGACCCTGTCGTCAGCGGAACTACGGAAAAGGTGGAACAGATCATAAAATCCGATTGTGAACAAATGGAGGATGCAAAAGGGGTAATTAATAAGGAACTGGCCTTGTCATTAATTGATGAAGCCATTGAAAAGAACATACCTTTGAGTAGTGTCTGCCGAGGTGACTCATCACTAACAAAAGAACTTCAAAGCTGGGAAGAGGGTTTATTGAAATCACTCGGTCTTATTGATTTAATAGGGAAAGTCGTACCTGAGGATCCTATTAAACAGCTGAATAAAATGCATGAAATAATTGCAAAAGAAAAGGAGGGAGCCATTATCTTTTCACCATAGAAAAAAGAGCAGGGAGTCCTGCTCTCAGGCTGTCGAGAAACTTTCGACAGCCTCTTATTTTCTACAATAACTTTAACAATTCACCGCGTTAATTCGTTATAATATTATTAATATATAGGCTTTGCAACATGTCTGTTGATTTGCGCTCCAGGCACTTCGCTTTCCGCGGGCGTGCCGGGGAGCCTCCTCGGCGCTGAAGCGCCTGCGGGGTCTCCCCTGCCCCGGACTCCCGCAGGTGTCTGCGTGCCTTCCGCGCAAA
>NZ_JAGGQX010000015.1:0-63462 GCF_018613095.1 Bacillus sp. ISL-75 | reverse complement strand
TTGAGACTTTTTCAGCAGTCTCTTCCCCAACCTCTTCTTTTTCATATAAAACCCCTTTAAATTAACCGGCCGCCTTCCCCCAAGCGGCCTAATACTCCCTTAACAACTAGCTGAAAAAGTCTGCTAAGATATCAAGGTTATTTTGCATAAAATCTAAAGCGATATTCGGCATCACACCAAACAGTACTGAACCAACCACAGCAACAATTAAGACCACAATGATTCCGAATGGAAGATTGAACTTGCTGTCATCGCTTGCCGGACGGAAGAACATTTGCGTCATCACGCCGAAATAGTAGAAATACGAAACGACCGTCGTCGCAATCATAATCGACGCAAGCACATAATGCGGCGTACCATAAAATGCCCCGATAAAGATGTTTAATTTCCCAATGAAACCAGCTGTCCCTGGGAAACCTGCCAACGAAACAAGCAGTAAGCCCATTACGACTGCAAGCACCGGCGAGCGGCGATACAATCCAGCAAAATCAGCAATCTTCGTTGAGCCTGTTTTTTCGCTAACCACCTGGATGACCGCAAACGCGCCAAGGTTCATGAACAAGTAAGCGAGCAGGTAGAACCAGATCGAATAAAACATATTCGAGCTCAAAGATGTTAACGCCACTAGAATATAGCCGGCATGAGCGATACTTGAGTAAGCAAACATCCGTTTTATGTTCGACTGCTTCAAAGCGATCACGTTACCAATAATCATGGTTGCCCCAGCGATAAAGGCGATATAGTCCTGCATCTCTAGCAAAATCGGCATTTGTGGATTTCCAACCGATGCGGCCGAACCAAATACCGTTAACAAAATGCGGAGTACAATCACAAATCCCGCTGTCTTCGAAACCACACTTAGAAAAGCGGTAACTGGTGTTGGCGCCCCTTGGTAAACATCAGGTGCCCACATATGGAACGGAGCCGCACCCAGTTTAAAGGCTAATCCAACAAAAACCATCAAAAATGCCAAGGTTAA
This sequence comes from Bacillus sp. ISL-75, assembly GCF_018613095.1. NCBI lineage: Bacteria > Bacillati > Bacillota > Bacilli > Caryophanales > Bacillaceae > Bacillus > Bacillus sp. ISL-75. The sequence continues at coordinate 62,483 of NZ_JAGGQX010000015.1, read as the reverse complement.
CAAGTACGCTTGCTGGCCATCCGTAACCGTGGACAACCGGCCGGCAATGTCGAGCAAGTTGGTTGAGCCTGTTAAGCCATAGATATAGCTCATCCCAAACAACGTAATCGCAGTCGAAATTCCGCCATTGATGACGTATTTCATCGCTGATTCGTTAGACTCTAAATGATACTTGCGGATCCCCGCTAAAATATAAGAAGAAACAGTTAACAATTCCAAGCCGATAAACAGCGTAATTAGATCGCCGCTGGATGTCATAATCATTGCACCTAGCAAGGCCGATAAGAATAAGTAATAAAACTCGCCGCGATATTCTTCCAAGCCGTCTTTCGGCTCATAGCTGACGGCCAAGAACATGACCAGACCTGCACCTGCAAGCAGCAATAATTTAAAGGCCATCGCGAAACTATCTAAGCGGAACGAATTCTCCAAAATCGACGTCACTGGTCCGCCGACCATGCCAAGCACAGAAACGATCGCTGCAAATATGGCCGCAATCCCGATCCAGCCGAGAATTTTTCGATCCATATTTTTCGGCATAAATAAATCTAAAAGTGTAAGAAGTGCAGATACACCAAGGATGATGAACTCTGGCGTCATGGCACTCCAATTAAATTGCTGCAAGGACTCAAGACTCATCCTTCATCACCCTCCTATCCCTAGCATGATCGTTTCAAGTGTAGTTTGTAGCGGTGCGCTGAGGACACTTGGGAAAACACCAATTAAAACGATTAACAACATCAAAATGACCACAGGCACGAATTCCACGCCTTTCAGGTCAAGGACGCCGGTAAATTCACGATGCGACTGGCCGTACGTAATCCCTAACACCGCGCGAAGCAAGTAAGCCGCCGTCATGATAATCCCGATTGTACCGACTGCGGCAATCCACGGCATTTCTTTGAAAAGACCGAGGAACGCCATAAACTCACTGACAAATCCAGACATCCCCGGCAAGCCAAGCGACGCCATCCCTGCAGCCAACAAGAAGCCCGCTGCAATCGGCATGCCCTTCGCCATTCCGCCCAGATTCTCGATCAGCGATGTATCGGTGCGTTCATAAAGGATGCCCACCAAGAAGAACAACAGCGCGGAAATCAATCCGTGTGAAATCACTTGGAAAATCGCCCCCTGAACCCCAGCCTCATTCATCGCCGCAAGTCCGATTAACACAATACCCATATGAGAAATGGATGAATAAGCCAAAACCATTTTAAAATCTGTTTGAATGAACGCTAGGAACGCCCCGTAGAGGAGGTTAATCACCCCAAGGACAGCAATGAGCGTCGCAAGTGTCTTAAATTGCTCGGGAAAAATCCCCATCCCAAAACGGATTAATCCGTACGCACCGATCTTCAGGAGAATCCCTGAGTGGATCATAACAACAGATGGCGGCGCTTGAACGTGTACCTTCAGCATCCAGCTGTGTAATGGGAAAATCGGTAATTTTACACCAAACGCAATCAATAAGGAAATGAACAAGCCAAGCTTCAAGTCGCCAGACAGCGGCGCATTTGGATCGGCCACCATTTTAACAAGCATATCAATGTTTGTTGTCCCTGTTTTTGCAAACAGAATCATGATCACGATAAGCAGTACGGCTGACCCTAAGCCGTTATAAATTAAGAAGCTGTAAGCTGCCTTTTCTTTTTCAAAATAACCCCATTTTCCAATTAAGAAGAAGGTCGGGATTAAGGTGATTTCAAAGAAGATGAAGAACAGAATTAAGTTTTCGGCGGTAAACACGCCGAGCATCCCGATTTCTAACAGAAGGAAGAGCATGAAATAGCCTTTCCATTCTTTTTTCACAAACTTTGCCGCCGCAATCGCTGACAGCGTCGCTACGACCGCTGTGAGGACGACCAGCAAGAGTTGAAAGCCGCTCAAGGCCAGTTCATAGTAAACCGAAAAAACTGGCTCTTCGATGCCGCTCATTCCCCGGAATTGAATCCACGGAACGGATACGGTAAAGTCCGCCAAATCCTTGCCAAATTGATAATGAAGATAGGCCGCTAGGGCCAGCAGTAAGGCCGGCAGTGTGGCTAGGAAGCCAACCGCTTTAATCGCTTTTTCTGCCGTTTTAGGCATGAAAGCCAGAACGATGATACCTAGTAAAGGGGAGAATACTAGGATTGAAAGAACAGATGTTAAATTCATCGTAGGTACCCCCCAGTTAATGCAAAGATGACAACGAGTACCGCAAGCCCAATAAAGGCGACCGCGCCGTACGTTTGAACCTGTCCGGTTTGCAGCTTCGAACCAGCTGCCCCAAGACCTTGGACAATCCCAACCACACCCTTGACGAGTCCTCCGACAAGGAAGACATCAATGAAACGTAAGAAGTAGCTGAGTCCTTTTGTGAATGCGACGACCGTCAGCTGATAGAACTCGTCGACGTAATATTTGTTCGTTAAAATCGTGTGTAATGTATCCCCTGTGCCGCTTAACCAGTTGCGGGCCACAGACCGCTTGCTGTACATCAGGTATGCAAGGTAAATTCCTGCTAAGGAAACAACCGTTGCGGCAATCATGATCCAGCTTGGACCTTCGACGTGACCATGGTGCGCGAGCGCTTCGTTGCCATCAACAAGCCAGTCGCCAAGGAAGGTTCCAAACCAAGGTGTATTGACATAACCAGCAACAATCGCAAGAACTCCGAGGAGAATCATCGGGTAAGTCATGTTGGCTGGTGATTCATGCACATGCTTTTGTTCTCCGCGCGCTTCACCGGTAAATACCATGAAGAACAAGCGGAACATATAGAAAGCTGTCATAAATGCGGCCGCAAGTGCGAGCAAGAAGAGGAATGGATGTCCGCCTTCCCATGCCGCAACTAAAATTTCATCTTTGGAGAAGAATCCGGAAAGCCCTGGGACACCGCTGATCGCGAGTGTTCCGATTAAGAATAGCGGTCCGGTTAGTTTGAGCTTTTTCCAAAGTCCGCCCATTTCCTCGATGTTCTGTGTATGTACCGCATGAATGACGGAGCCGGCTGCTAAGAATAATAGCGCCTTGAAGAATGCGTGTGTCATCAGGTGGAATACCCCAGCAACATATCCGGCAGACCCTAAGGCAAGCATCATGTAACCAAGCTGTGAGACCGTTGAATACGCGAGTACACGTTTGATATCGGTTTGCACAAGACCAATGCTTGCCGCAAAAATCGCGGTAAACGCGCCAATCACGGCGATCGTAAGGAGCGCTGTTTTGCTCGCTGCGAACAGTGGAAATAGTGCCGCTACCAAATAAACACCGGCAGCAACCATCGTCGCCGCGTGGATTAAGGCCGAAACAGGCGTCGGACCTTCCATCGCATCCGGAAGCCAGGTGTGAAGCGGGAACTGACCCGACTTACCAACCGCCCCGATGAAAATAAGGATGGCAGTTAAGGTAATCATGGTGCCTGACACCGCGCCCGTCTCAACGGCAGCGAAAATTTCACTATATTCAAAGCTTTTGGTTTCCCAGAATAGCAGAATCATGCCGATAAATAAGCCTACGTCCCCGATCCGGGTCATAATGAACGCTTTTTTCGCGGCCGCCTTCGCTTCGTCCTTGTAAAAATAAAAACCGATTAATAGGAAGGAACCGACACCGACAAGCTCCCAGAAAATATAGGTTTGCAGTAAGTTTGGTGAAATCACCAGACCAAGCATTGCAAACGTAAAGAGTCCTAAATAGGCATAGAATACTGGAAACCGCTCGTCCCCTTGCATATAACCTTTGGAGTAGGTATGTACTAAGAAACTTACGAGCGATACGATAAACAGCATTAATGCATTTAATTGATTCACTTCAAAGCCCGCTGTTAGATGCATATCTCCTATCGTGAGCCAGTCAAATTTCGTAACATAGGTTGGCTCAGAAAAGCGCTCGAATAATACCAAAATCGAGTAGACAAGCGATGCCAATGTAAGCAGAATCCCCACATACGCACTCGCCTCTTTCAGTCGCTTCCCGAAAAGAAGAAGGATCAAAAACGATAATAGCGGGAAAAGCGGTATGAGCCATGCATTCTCCATCATTATCACTATCCCCTTAGACACGGGCGGCGGCTGTCACCACCCGAGTTTTGTCGAAAGTTATTTTTATCTGGTGCCTGACACCCTTCGTGGACAAATCCACATAAATGTCCGCCTGCAGTGGACAACTCAACACAAAGTTGCAGCGTCCGTCCACCGTGGACAAAATGGCGAAGTGTCTTTTCGTGGTGCCTGACACCCAATTTTTTTTAGTTTTTCATTGTGTCCATTTCGTCGATGTTGACGGTCTTTTTGGCGCGGTAGAGTGAGATTAATATGGCTAGACCGACAGCTGCTTCGGCTGCTGCGACGCTGATCGCGAACAGGGCGAAGATTTGGCCGGTAATGGACGGCGCCATTCCATATTTGCTGAAGGTTACAAGATTAATATTGACCGCATTCAGCATTAATTCAATCGAAATCAGGACAATAACGGTGTTCCTTTTGGTAAGTGCACCGTATAAACCGATGCAAAACAAGATCAGTGCAAGTGCCAGGAAGGCTGAAGCGGGAACAGAACTCATTGGTCGTCCGCCTCCTTCTTCTCATTTTTCGCTAAGATAATCGAACCGACAAGGGCGACGAGTAGTAAAACAGACGTTAACTCAAACGGAATGATGTATTTTGAGTAAAGTGCTTTACCGATTTGCATCGTGTTGTTTTCATGCAAGGTGGTCGGAACCTGTTCGATATTGAAATTGTAAATGCCAAGGTACACAGCAAATGCAAAGCCGAGAATTCCTAAGAAGACGAGGATTTTCCTCCATTTGCCGGTTTGTGGTTCATGTTCATCATTATGCTTTGTTAACATGATTCCAAATAGCATGATGATGGTAATCGCACCTGAATAGATTAAGATTTGCACGGCTGCCACAAATTCGGCTGACAGCAGCACGTAAATTCCAGCGATTGCGACAAAGGTGAAGATCAGTGAAACGACCATATGAACTACCTTGGTAAGGTTTAAAAGAAGCACACCGCCGATAATGGCGACAAGTGCGATTCCCATAAAAGCGAGGAATTCGCCGGAAAAGGTCATGGTTTATTCACCTGCCGTATGTTTTCATCGTTTTCATCTAACCATTCTAGGTTTTTAAATAACATGTCACGGCTGTATTCAGCGAGCTCGAAGTTATTGGTCATGATAATCGCTTCGGTCGGGCATACCTCCGTACATAAGTCACAAAGGATGCAAATTTCAAAGTTAATATCATAGGTATCAATGATTTTCCCTTTTTTCGTTGGGTCCGGATGCTTTTTACCCGTTAAATTAATACAATCCGTCGGACAGATGTTCATACACTGATTACAAACAATACACTTTTCCGGATAAAACTTTTGAATACCGCGGAACCGGTCTGGCAGTGGAAGCGGCTTGTTTGGATAATCATACGTAACCTTTTCTTTGGTCAAGTTTTTTAGGGTATATTTCAAGCCTTTTGCTAATCCAAGCACGTTTTTCACCCCTTTTACATTTTAAAGATGGTTTTTGGTGTCAGGCACCATGTGAAGGCTGTAACACATCTCAGCCACACACTAGGTTCCTTTACTTAGAAAAATAACGATTTTACTAATGCTGTTAAGAATATGTTTGCTAGTGCGATTGGCAATAGTACTTTCCAGCCAAATTCCATGAGTTTGTCGGCGCGGAAACGTGGTAGTGTGGCCCGCAGCCAAATGTAGACAAAGACGACGACGCTGAATTTGAGTGCGAACCAGACGGCGCCTGGGATGAAGTCCAGGAAGCTGATTGGTGCCAGCCATCCGCCAAGGAAGACGACGGTAATGAGTGCGGACATTGCGAATAAGTACACATATTCAGCGAGCATAAAGAAGGCCCAGCGGAATCCGGAATATTCTACGTGGTATCCAGCAACTAGTTCGTTTTCCGATTCCGGCAGGTCAAATGGTGTCCGGTTTAATTCGGCGATTGATGCAATGAAAAAGACGATGAAGCCGATTGGCTGTAAGAGTACGAACCAGCCATGTTTTTGTGCTTCGACGATATCATTTAGGTTTAAACTTCCTGATAAAAGGATGACGCCTAGGACGGACATGACTAACGGGATTTCGTAGGAAATCATTTGGGCTGATGCACGCATGCCTCCTAAGAGGGCGTACTTGTTATTTGATGCCCAGCCGCCAAGGAGCATGCCAAAGGTTGTCAATCCGCTAACGGCAATATAATAGAGTAATCCAACACCAATGTCAGCAAACTGAAAGGCGTCTGTGAACGGCATCGTCGCTAAGACCATAAAGGATGGCGCGAAGGCGATGACTGGTGCAATGATAAATAATGGCTTGTCGGCTGCCTTTGGAATGATGTCCTCTTTTAGTAACAGCTTGAGGACGTCTGCGACGGTTTGTAATAGTCCCCATTTACCGCCGACCTGGTTTGGACCATGGCGCAGCTGCATGTAGCCTAAGACTTTCCGCTCTGCTAAAATTCCGTAGGTAACAAATCCTAATACGATTAAAAGCAAGACAGCGCCGAGTAAAAAGAAAATTCCAAAGTTAGCCCAACCCGGACTTGACTGGAGCAATTCTTCTATCATTAGCCGTCAACCTCCCCAAGGACAATATCAACTGCCCCTAAAATAGCAATCATGTTTGCAATGTTTTCGCCCTTTAATAGTTTCGGGAGAATTTGCAGGTTATAGAAGGATGGTCTTCTAAACTTTAAGCGGTACGGCTCTTTTTTGCCGTCGCTATAAATATAGCAGCCAATCTCTCCACGCGGTGATTCAATCCGGACGAAGGCTTCGCCTTTAGGTGCCTTAATGATTTTCGGCACTTTCGCCATAATGGGACCTTCACCAGGGAATTGTTCCACGGCTTGTTCAAGGATTTTCAAGGATTCTTCAATCTCTGCAAGACGCAAATGGTAGCGAGCTAAGCAATCGCCGTCTTCTGAGGTCGGTACATCAAAGTTAAAACGATTGTAAACGGAGTAAGGCTCATCTTTACGGAGATCCCATTTCACGCCTGTACTGCGCAGGTTTGGTCCGCTCAGTGAATATTGGAGTGCCTCTTCTTTTGTATATTTGCCGACGCCTTTGACCCGGTCGAGGAAGATTTCATTTCCGGACACAAGATCGTGATAGCCTTTTAGCTGGCCGCGCAGGTATGGTACAAAGCTGCCTACTTTTTCAATCCAGCCTTCAGGTGCATCCCACTTCACACCGCCAACGCGCATATAGTTGAAGGTCAAGCGGGCCCCCGATAATTCGTTAAGCATATTGATAATCATTTCGCGGTCACGGAAGGCATAGATGAACGGACTTGTTGCACCTAAGTCAAGGATATACGTACCCCAGGCGACAAGGTGGCTGGCAATCCGGTTCAATTCCATCGCAATGACACGTAAGAAATCAGCTCGTTCAGGAATTTCAATCCCCATCATGGTCTCGACGGCATGACAGAGGATGTAGTTATTGGTCATCGAGGACAAATAGTCCATTCGGTCGGTGTAAGGAATAATCTGCGTATATTGGAGATCTTCAGCTAACTTTTCTGTCCCGCGGTGTAAGTACCCGATGACAGGTTTCGCTTCGGTAATGATTTCCCCATCAATTTTAACAACCAGCCGGAAAACTCCGTGCGTACTTGGATGCTGAGGACCGACGTTTAATATCATTTCTTCTGTTCTGATCATTGGTTACACCTCCACGTCGTACGGCTCGTAATCTTTTCGCAGTGGATGGCCAACCCATTCTTCGCCTAGCAAGATGCGCCGTAAGTCAGGATGTCCTGGAAACTTGATTCCTAATAAATCATAGGCTTCACATTCAGGCCATTCTGCGCCTGCCCAAAGTGGCTGCAAGGACTCGATTGTTGGTTCGCTGCGGTCAATCTTCACTTTTAGGGCGACGGACTGACGGTTTTTGTATGAGTACAAGTGAACATAAACTTCCATATGTGTTTCAAAGTCTGTCCCATGAAGCTCTGATAAATAATCGAACCCTAAGAGCTCATTATATTTTAAAAATTGAGCTACTTTGTAATATGTATCACGCTTCGCCACGAGGGTTGGAACGTCCTTAGATAGTTTATTAATATAAGAATCTTCTATAACATCTGGTCCCAGATGTTCGGTAATCACCTTCACATACTTATCGAGGTATGGCTGGTTTAGTGATGGTTTCGTTTCGGCTGCTGGAGCCGCTGTAGCATCCGCTTTTCCGCCTGCTGCGGCTGCTGCATTCGCCTTGGCCGCTGCTACTGCTTTGGCCTTTGCTTTCGCCGCTGCAATCGCTTTAGCCTTTTCGTCATCCCCGCCTGCTGCTGCGTCTGTGTCGGTTCCTACTCCTGCTCCGGCCGCTTTAGCTTTTGCCGCAGCTGCTGCCTTTGCTTTTGCTGCTGCCACTGCTTTCGCCTTGGCCGCTGCTGCCGCTTTTGCCTTGGCATCGTCTCCGGCTGGGGCGTTGTCGCCTGCCTCGGATTCAGCTGCTGGGGCTGCTCCGCCAGCTAGTTCCATCGCTTTTTTCTTCGCTGCGGCCGCCGCTTTCGCTTTCGCTACCGCTGCTGCCTTTTTCTTAGCTAGATCATCGCTATCGCCTGAAGTCGAATTTTCAGCCGCTGGTGCCGGCGTTTCAGCTGGCGCAGATTCCTCGGCTGGGGCTGTACCGCCAGCAAGCTCCATCGCTTTACGTTTAGCCGCTGCTGCCGCCTTCGCTTTCGCTACCGCCGCCGCCTTTTTCTTCGCTAGATCGTCGCCGTCATTTGCCGGTGCTGGCTCTGATGCTTCGGCCTTAACTGGTTCCGCCGGTTTTTCCTCCTGCTTCGGAGTTGGTGAGGCTTCCCCTGCAGCCTTCGCCGCCCGTTTCGCCGCCGCTGCCGCTTTCGCCTTTTCAACGGCTTCCTTTTTTAACTGATCAAGATCTTTATCCCCACTCATCGGTTAGATCACCTTCTTCCCAGTCTTCGCTTCATAGCGAATCTTTTCCTTTAATTTATTGATTCCATAAATTAAAGCGGCTGGGTTTGGAGGGCATCCAGGTATGTACACATCGACAGGAACGATTTGATCGACTCCCTTAACGACGGAATAAGACTTTACATACGGCCCACCTGCTGTCGCACAAGAACCCATCGCAATGACCCATTTCGGTTCAGGCATTTGGTCATATAATCTTCGTAAAATTGGTGCCATCTTCTTCGTCACCGTGCCAGACACAATCATACAATCCGACTGGCGTGGTGACGTACGGAAAAAGGAACCCGAACGATCCAAATCATAATTCGCTCCGCCTACACCCATCATCTCAATCGCACAACAAGCCAGACCAAATGTCACCGGGTAGATCGAACTGCTTCGAGCCCAAGCTTTAATTTGCTCTAGCGTAGTCATAAATACATTTCGCTGTAACTCGGCCATTTCTTGTTGTGAAATGCCATCTAGTTTTAATTCCATCGTAGCACCTTCTTTTTCCAGGCATACACAAGGCCAATTAATAACATAATAACGAAAATCAACATCTCGATTAGTGCAAAAATCCCCAGTTTATCATAGGCCACCGCCCATGGATATAAAAACACGGTTTCTACATCAAAAATAACAAACATCAGGGCAAAAATATAATAGCGGACATTGAACTGTACACGGGAATCGTGAAAAGGCTCAATACCGCTCTCATATGTGGTATACTTCGCTTCGCTCGGTTTATGCGGACGCAGAAGCTTACCTAAATATAAAGCCACCGCAGGCAGCAGCACCCCAAGACATAGAAACGCAAAGACGATCAGATAATTATTCTGATATACATTTAGAAGTTCCATGCCTATCCCCTCCAATGTTGTAAATTTTCATACTAATGAATATTGTAACCGAATTCATTATAGCATTGTTACAAACCCATGTCGACAAACCAAATTCATAAAAATTGGAATACTATCCGCCGCGAAATTCCTGATTAAAAGGCTCTTGAGAGCTCGCTCTCAAAAGAGACTTTCAATCAGGAATTTTGCAAGCTTCAGCGATAGCTGAAGCGCAGGATGCGCTAGCATCCGGCGGATAGAATTACAATTTACACCTGAACTAAGTCGTCGACATGAAGTCCCCTCCCCTGAGCGTTTGCGTGATCTCGCAGAAACACATCCTGAATTACTTCAGAGATGACGCAAGAGCGAACCCGCCACACTAGAATAGAAGGAACATGTTTTAGTGCACGTGATCTGGAGCGTTAGCGGAAGATGACGTGCATAAAGGGTTCGCAAGAACCCAATAACCTACCTAATAATTCGACAACAACCCCTATTTAACTACAAATTGTGTACAATGTCAGTGAGTTTTGTCATTAAAAATACATCGAATATCTCTTTTTTTTAAACAAACTTATATTTTTCTAAAAAAGTAATAAACAATCCAAACAAAACTCAACCTCACATTAATGTAAACATGTCCCCTCTACAATCATATTCACACCCAAACTTTTAATGCTATTTTCCGAATCAAGTCTTAACTCCCGCTAAAAAGCCAGTCGCAAGACTGGCTCACCTAACTAATTTCCCATAATTATAGAAATAACTCTCTCTCATAACCCTTTCCAAATACCACTTTCAATAAAACCTCGTATTTACTGTCCACTTCCCCAATACACCCTCAAACCGACCAAAAAGCCAATCGCAAGATTGGCTCAACTTACTAATTTACCCCAATTATAGAAATAACCCTCCTTCAAAGGCCTTTCCAAATACCACTTTCAATAAAACCTCATATTTACTATCCACTTCTATCCATTTACTGTCCACTTCCCTAATAATACTGTCCACTCCCCAATAAACCCTCAAACCGCCCAAAAAGCCAGTCGCAAGACTGGCAGGGTAACTTTCTTCCCATCATGAATACGCTAAAATCCCCCTCCCTCCACACCACAACTATAACCACACACCCCCAAAAAACCACAAAAAACCCCTCCAGCGGCAAACTAATTGCCTCCAAAGGGGTTCGTCGATTTTTTCCAAAAACACTACATTCTTCGTTCCGATACGCCGAGGCGATTGATGGCACGCTGCAAGGCAAGCTCAGCACGTCTGAAATCGGTATGCTCGACTTGATGGTCTCTCAGACGCTGTTCTGCGCGTTCCTTCGCTTTTAGGGCACGTTCAACATCAATTTCAGACGCAGTTTCCGCTGATTGGGCTAAGATAGTCACCTGATCAGGACGGACCTCTAAAATTCCACCGCTTACCGCGACATAATCCGTTTTGCCGTCTTTTTTAAGACGTACGGAAGTAATTTCGAGCGGAGCCACCAACGGCATGTGGCCTGGGGAAATCCCCAAATCACCACTTGTTGCCTTGGTACTTACCATTTCCACATCTGAATCAAACACCGGGCCATCGGGAGTAACAATACTGACTCGAATCGTCTTCATTTTTTACCCTCCAGGCTCTGTTTAGACCTCTACACCCATGCGTTTCGCGCTCTCAATAACATCCTCAATACGGCCAACGAGACGGAAAGCATCTTCTGGAAGGTGGTCATACTTACCTTCAAGAATCTCTTTGAAACCACGAACTGTTTCCTTAACAGGTACATAAGAACCTGGCTGGCCAGTAAACTGTTCAGCAACGTGGAAGTTTTGAGATAAGAATACTTGAATACGACGCGCACGTTGTACCGTTAACTTATCATCATCACTTAGTTCATCCATACCAAGGATCGCGATAATATCTTGTAACTCTTTATAACGTTGTAAAGTTGATTGTACTTGGCGGGCTACATTATAGTGCTCTTCGCCAACAATATCAGGTGACAATGCACGAGAAGTTGAAGCCAAAGGATCCACCGCTGGGTAAATACCCATCTCAGAAAGCTTACGCTCAAGGTTTGTTGTTGCATCTAAGTGAGCGAAAGTAGTAGCCGGAGCCGGATCCGTATAGTCATCGGCTGGTACATAAATCGCTTGGATCGATGTAACTGATCCTAAGTTTGTAGAAGTAATACGCTCTTGTAATTTACCCATCTCAGTAGCAAGAGTTGGCTGGTAACCTACCGCTGATGGCATACGGCCAAGTAGCGCGGAAACCTCAGAACCTGCTTGCGTGAAACGGAAGATGTTATCCATGAAGAACAACACGTCTTGTCCTTGCTCATCACGGAAATACTCAGACATAGTCAAACCAGTTAAAGCAACACGCATACGTGCGCCAGGCGGCTCGTTCATTTGTCCAAATACCATCGCAGTTTTCTTGATAACGCCTGAATCAGTCATCTCGTGGTAAAGGTCATTACCTTCACGAGTACGCTCACCAACACCGGCGAATACCGAAATACCACCGTGCTCTTGAGCGATGTTATTGATCAATTCCTGGATTAATACGGTTTTACCTACACCCGCACCACCGAAAAGACCGATTTTTCCACCTTTAATATATGGTGCAAGAAGGTCTACTACCTTAATACCAGTTTCAAGAATTTCAACTTCAGTAGAAAGGTTTTCAAATGTTGGTGCTTCGCGGTGAATCGAATCACGGCGCTCACTTGCTGGAATCTCAGCCGCAAGGTCAATCGTTTCACCCAATACGTTAAATACACGACCAAGTGTTACATCACCAACTGGTACAGAAATCGGTTTACCAGTATCTTCAACTTCTATTCCACGAGTTAAACCATCTGTGGTAGACATCGCGATCGTACGAACTGTATCATCACCTAAATGAAGAGCTACTTCAAGGGTAATGTTGATATCAACTTCGGATGCATTACTCGCTTTACTTGAAATTTTCAACGCATTATAAATCGCAGGCAGATGACCGCTTTCGAACTTAACGTCAACTACCGGACCCATAATCTGAAGAACGCGTCCTTTGCTCATCGTTTTCCCTCCTTACTTACTCTCTCGCAGAAACCACCACAAGCATTTTTATGAAAATGAACTCATTGTGGTCACGCGTCTTGTTCTATAATGAACAAAATGAGTGGGAACGGACATAACGTTCCCTGCTCAAAATCTAGTCAAACCCGCTACATCGGGTTCATTTTTAAAATAAAGGTTTTATTCAAGCGCTGCCGCACCGCCAACGATTTCCGTGATTTCTTGGGTGATCGCTGCTTGACGGGCACGGTTGAAAACTAGTGTATAGTGATTAATTAGTTCTTTAGCATTATCAGTTGCATTTCTCATTGCCGTCATCCGAGCAGCATGCTCACTCGCTTTGCTGTCTAAGAGTGCTCCGTAGATCAAACTTTCAGCATATTGAGGCAGGAGAACTTCTAATATTTCTTCAGCAGACGGCTCAAATTCATAGGAAATGAGTTTGTTTGAAGTGGCTAAGTCCGATAACGGAAGGAGCTTCTTCTCCTGTACTTCCTGTGAAATGGCACTTACATAATGACTGTAATAGACATATAATTCATCGAAAGTTCCATCGGTAAACATTCCAACCGTTGCTCGGGTAGTGTCTTGAATGTCAGCAAAGTTAGGCTGAGCTGGGATCCCAATCGATTCAAGGACCACATTCATGCCGCGTTTGACAAAAAAGTCACGTGCCATTCTTCCGATTGCAATGATCGCGAATTCATCATTCGATTTATGACGGCTTTGGATTGTTTGAAAAACATGACGGAGAACGTTGCTGTTAAAACCGCCAGCAAGTCCGCTGTCAGAAGTCATAACAATATAACCGGTTTTCTTAACAGGTCGACTGGTCAGCATGGGATGATTTACTCCGCCTGAGCCAATTGCAATCGATGCCGTTACTTCTTGGATTTTTTCCATATAAGGTACAAATGCTTTCGCATTTACGACGGCACGATTCCACTTTGCAGCAGAGGTCATTTCCATTGCTTTTGTTATTTGACTCGTCTTTTTAGTTGAATTGATACGAGTTTTTATCTCACGTAATGAAGCCATAGGTTCTCACCACCCTTTTTCAAAGAATGTCTGGTTGGGCGTGCGGCCCGCCTTACGGGTGCCGCGCGCTCACCGTTCTAAATGTCAGACCCTATTATTCGGAAACTGCAAACGTCTTTTTGAAGGCGTTGATTGCAGAAGCCATATCGTCATCAGAAGGAAGGTCCTTCGTTTTTGTAATATGGTCTAACAACTCTTTGCGGTTGTGGTCTAACCAATTAAGGTATTCTGATTCAAAACGACGGACATCCTCTAATGGAATATCATCAAGGAAACCGCGTGTTAATGCGTAAAGGATTGCAACTTGCTTCTCAACTGATAGTGGCTTGTGAAGATCTTGTTTCAGAACTTCAACCGTACGTGCACCACGATTAAGTTTTGCTTGAGTCGCTTTATCTAAGTCTGATCCAAACTGAGCAAATGCTTCTAATTCACGGTAAGAGGCAAGGTCAAGACGTAGGGTACCAGATACCTTTTTCATCGCCTTGATTTGTGCAGATCCACCTACACGTGATACGGAAAGACCCGCGTTGATCGCCGGACGAACACCGGAGAAGAATAAGTCAGATTGTAAGAAAATTTGTCCATCAGTAATTGAAATAACGTTTGTTGGGATATACGCTGAAACGTCCCCTGCTTGCGTTTCAATGAACGGAAGCGCAGTGATCGAACCAGCACCAAGTGTATCGTTAATTTTTGCGGCACGCTCTAGTAAGCGGCTGTGCAAGTAGAAAACATCCCCTGGATAGGCTTCCCGACCTGGAGGACGACGAAGCAGCAAGGAAAGCTCACGGTAGGCAGCTGCTTGTTTAGAAAGATCATCATATACGATCAATACGTGTTTGCCAGCATACATAAACTCTTCAGCCATTGAAACACCAGTATATGGAGCTAAATATAGCAACGGAGCAGGTTGTGATGCAGAAGCAGTAACAACGATTGAGTATTCTAACGCGCCGTATTTACGTAGTGTTTCAACTGCGTTACGAACGGTTGATTCCTTTTGACCGATCGCAACATAGATACAAACCATGTTTTGACCTTTTTGATTGATAATCGTATCGATCGCAACAGATGTTTTACCTGTTTGACGGTCACCGATGACTAACTCACGTTGACCACGTCCTATTGGCACAAGGGCGTCAATCGCTTTAATACCTGTTTGTAATGGCTCATGAACGGATTTACGAGCCATAACGCCTGGAGCAACTGCCTCAACTGGGCGTGTTTTTGTTGTATTGATTGGACCCATACCATCAACTGGTTGTCCAAGCGAGTTTACCACGCGTCCGATCAATTCCTCACCAACTGGAACCTCCATGATGCGTCCTGTACGGCGAACCTCGTCACCTTCCTTGATTTCAGTGTAAGGTCCGAGAATGATAATACCAACGTTATTTGCTTCAAGGTTTTGTGCCATACCCATAACGCCGTTTGAAAATTCAACAAGTTCTCCAGCCATGACATTGTCGAGGCCATGAACACGTGCGATACCGTCACCGATTGAGATAACTGTACCAACATCAGTTACTTGAATTTCCGCCTGATAGTTTTCAATTTGCTTTTTTATCAGGGCACTAATTTCTTCAGCTTTGATGCTCATGAGTTTCACCCCTAATCTTTCGAATCTAGCTTAACAATTTACGTTCTAAACGATCGAGTTTTCCTCTTAATGACCCGTCATATATACGATTTCCAATGCGAAGGCGGATACCGCCAAGCAGGTTGGAATCTACGATATTTTCAATTTTTAGGGACTTTTTGCCCACTTTTGCTGCAAATACAGATGAGATTGCTTCGCGTTCCGCATCCGTTAATTCACGGGTGCTGTAAACTTGCGCCTCGGCAATGCCCATCTCATCATTTGCCAGCTCTAAAAATTCATTTGCCACGTCAACGATTTGGTCTTCACGGTGGCGGTCGATTAAGATCAACATTGTATTTAATACATTTACATTTACTGTTGCGAAAGATGACTTAATGATTTCTTTTTTCTCTTCAATTGAAAGCTTAGAAGAATTTAAGATATTTTTTAATTCAGGATTGTATTGTACAACTTCCTTCACTACACGAAGTTCTTCTTCAATAACTCCGAGCGCTTGAGTTTCTTTCGCAATTTGGAAAAGAGCCAACGCGTAGCGTTTTGCTACCATTGAGTTACTCATCGCTCTTCTCCTGCCTCTTTAATATATTCGTTAATGAGCTGCTCCTGATCTGCTGCAGTTAATTCTTTTTCAATTACTTTAGAAGCAATTAATACAGATAGTGAGGCAACCTGTTCGCGAATAGCGGCAACAGCTTTTTCTTTTTGCTGCTCAATTTCAAGCTTTGCTGCTTCTTTGACGCGTTCAGCTTCTGTACGAGATGCCGCAACGATTTCTTCACGTTGAAGTTCACCTTGCTTTTTGGCATTTTCGATTAAGTTTTGCGCATCATTACGTGCTTCTTTTAAAAGATTTCTTTGTTCTTGTAAAATCTTTTCTGCTTCTAAACGGCTGTTTTCTGCCGCACTAATTTCACTACCAATATGCTCTTCACGCGTCTTCATAATGCCCATTAATGGACCCCATGCAAACTTTTTGAGCAAGGCTAACAATACAAGAAAAACGATAAGCTGGAAGAAAATATCCCCAGTATTAATGTGGCCGCCGCCTTCAGCAGCAGTGGCTAATACTAAACTGTTTGTTAACACCCTCGGTTCACTCCTTTCAAGAGTTGCTTAACGATAGCAAAAACACATAAATGAATGGCGAGGATTTGTTGATCATCGCCATCTTGAATTTTCCTACTATTATCGGTTTAATACCATGAACGCGATAACTACACCGATAATCGGTAATGCTTCTACTAACGCAACCCCGATAAACATAGTTGTTTGAAGCAAACCACGATGTTCAGGTTGACGAGCGATACCTTCTACTGTACGACCTACGATAAGACCGTTACCAATACCTGCACCTACTGCTGCTAAACCGATTGCGATTGCTGCTGCTAAAACACCAATTGATCCTGTCATTACTTTTTTCCTCCTTAAATGTATAAAACATCAATTAATTTTTTATTTTGTTCATAAAATGAACGGTGTATTATTAATGGTCGTGACTCACTTTATGAGCCAAGTAAACCATTGTTAACATTGTGAAAATATAAGCTTGAATCGTACCAACGAATACAGAGAACCCTTGCCATACCAATGTTAGCGGGATAGCCGCAATCGTACCAGCAATTCCTTGATGTGCCAGGCCTGTTGCTAATAGTGATAGAAGCAACTCACCAGCGTAAATGTTACCATATAGACGCAGACCAAGAGTCAGCGTATTGGCAAATTCCTCAATGATCTTCAATGGGAATAAGAATTTCATTGGGCTGAAGAAACCTTCTGCATAGCCTTTGACACCTTTTAGCTTGACACCATAATAATGGGATAGTGCCAAAACCATAACTGCTAGTGTTAAAGTGATGATTGGATCGGCCGTTGGTGATTTCCACCAAAGCTTTTCATCAACCACAATCGCAAATGGAAGACCTAACATATTGGATACAAAAATATACATAATTAATGTAATTCCAAGGATGTGGAACCTTCCGCCTTCTTTCCAATCCATCGTGCTGTTGATGACCCCTTTAACAAAGTCCATCACCCATTCAAAAAAGTTTTGCATCCCTGTAGGTTTCATTGCCAGCTTTCGTGTAGAAAGAATGGCTATTAGGAAAACAATTAGACTTGCTACTGTGATCATCAGCATATTTGCGCCGTTAAACCAAAGGCCCATAAATTTAAACTCTGGAACCTCATGATGCATGTAAACTCACCTCGCTTCCGCTTCATTTATGTACATGCAATGCATGGTAAAAATAATCTATCATAATGACAATATAGGATGTCATTAATCCTATCACTAAACTAATCATATCGAATTGCTCTGGGTATCTTAATGCGATTAACGCAGCAATTCCCGCCACAGCCATCCTCGAGAGCGAACCTAACGACTTGGGTTTTTTGCCCTCTGTAACCTTTTTATCAAAGCTCTCCGTCTTTCTAACTAGTATCCAAAGATTCAAATAACTAAAGCATGTCCCAAGAATCAGCCCTAGAAATATGGTTTGGTACGAGGTGAAACCCCAGCCTAGAACATAAATGGACAACAAGTAAAAAATCCATTTGCGCTGCCTGTTGAACATTACTCTGAAATCTGGCATAGTTATTTATCTCCTGAATAGAAATGGCGGATTGAAAGGAGCATGGAATAGGTACCCGCTCCAAGACCTATAAGCAGTCCGATTATTAAGAAAATTGGTTCGGTACCCCAATGCTGATCCAGCCATCTGCCTGAGAAAATACCTATTAGAATGGAACCTACTAATTGGGAGACAATTGCGGACATTAAAGCCATAGCTTGTAATGGGTTGCGGTTGTTTTTACGCATATAACACATCCTCACTCTGAGAGAATGTCAATCGGGCAAAAAGTAATATCCATAACCTAAATACTATCTTTAGATAGATTTATTTACATGAAAACCCTATCATTTACACCCTTAGTTAGCATACAATAGCACCCTGTCAATGTCAATTAAATTACGTGAATTATGCCACAAAGTATTTCCTGAAGTATTTTCCAATTTGGAATTTACTCAACAATCTTATTGTAGAGTAAATTGTGAAGGAATTTTGTTCATTTTGTGTCTATTTTGTGAACAATTATAATTATACTAATGGTACAATATTATGAACTTTTATTATGATTTTGTTAAAAAGACCATGTCTTGGTGTGGACAAGGTCTTTTCTTAAAATTGCTTTTTAGTCTTCTTTCCTCTCAATCGTGATCATCCGTTGGATATGGTCCTCTTTGCTGGCCTTTTTGGCAAAAACCTTTACTAAATAGGTCCCGTTTGCTGGAAGCTGGTCGTCTGGGATGTCCTTGCGAACAAGTCCCTTTTTCACATTGGGAATCGTATCTAAATAGCCGACAAAACGATAATCCTCCGGGTTAAACAAGGCAATCCCAAATTCCTCCGCCCCGCCCGGCAAATACACCTCATAGCGGTACTGTCCTGGTTTGTCTCCTTCGGCAAAATCAAAGCCCATGACCCGTGGATAGTCCGGCTCCTCTAAAACATAAAGATAGGGAATGCGAACTGATGCCCCGCCCGCCTGCAAGCGGAGATATCCGTCGTGAATTTTCCCTTTAAACACCTGCGGGTCGACCGTCAACTCGACCGTTATGTCCTTTGTTTGCTGAGGCTCGAGCGTAAACGAAAGCGGCAGCCGCCATTCCAGTCCATCGATATATGGCGGGATATCAAACGAATAACGCTGGTCTTGCTGGCTTGTATTTTCGACATGAAGATAGGCTTTATGGACATCACTCTGTTCCGTAAATTTCCCAAACCGGATACTGCTCGGTGTGACGAGTGTGGTGGCTTGGATCGCTTCGTCAACCTGGATTCTGCCTGCCCCCTGTTCAAAGGTGCGGTAGTAGGCGGGTTCTCCCTGTGTACCAAGGGTTCGCCCGTTGATGGTAGTGGTCTTACGTCCGGCTGCGTTCGGGATGGCCGCCGTACGGTCAACGCTATTAGACTTTGCGAGCGGTTTTGCCGTGTTCATCAGGGACGCTTTGATTTGTTCGGGTGTCCAGTCCGGATGGGCCTGCTTAATTAATGCACAGGCCCCAGCGACGTGCGGCGCCGCCATACTCGTCCCTTGAAGCGACAAATAGCCGCCCGGAATCGTCGAATTAATCGCTACTCCGGGGGCAACAATATCTGGTTTGATTTCCCACGTTCCCGTCACCGGTCCCCGCGAGCTAAAGTCAGCGAGCCGGTCCGAATCCTCGCTGACCGTGACCCGTGCCGAGGTGGTTTGTCTTTTTAAGGCTTTTTGTAAAATAACCCCGTCTTCCTTCGAGATGGCGCCGACTGGGATCGACATTTGCGTATCGAGGTTTCCCATGAAACGGCCGCCGCTCATATTGTTGTAGATGAGCACCGCTTTTGCCCCTGCCCGCTTCGCATTTTCCGCTTTTTTGGAAAAAGTTAAGACCCCTCTTTTGATGAGGGCAATTTTCCCTTCAATATTTTTCAATTCATCAGGTCTGCCGATGCCGCCATCGACAATGTCAGCGGAGCGGTCGAGCGCCCACTTAGCTGAGCCTTCGAGCGGTTCAATCTGGAATTTATCCCGACTTCCTTCTATTAATAGATAGGGTGTCTCCAAAGTTGGGGTCGACGCACCAACCGATATCGCTTTGGAGGCGGTTCCAGGTGAGCCAACACTCCAAACATTTGGCCCGGAATTACCAGAAGCCGCCACGGCGACGATTCCGCGATCGACGGCGCGGTTGAGGGCGAGGCTGATTGGCAGGTCGGGCCCGTTGATATCATTCCCGAGCGAGAGATTGACGACATCCACTTTATCCTTAATCGCCTGGTCAATCGCCGCGAGCACCTGCTCGGTGGTCCCGCCCCCGCCCGGCCCAAGCGCGCGGTACGCAACAATTTTTGCCTCCGGGGCAACGCCTTTTATTTTTCCATTGGCTGCAATAATACCGGCCACATGGGTTCCATGGATCGTCGCCTTCCCGAGGGCGAGCGTTTCCATCGGATCGCGGTCGTTGTCAACCAGGTCCCGGCCGCCGGCATAGTTGCGCTTAAGGTCGGGATGGGTGTAATCGACGCCCGTATCAATAACCCCGACCGTTACCCCTTTTCCCGTCAGCCGTTCATTTTTTTTATCAAAAAAACTGCGGACTTCCTCCCCACCAATAATTTTGACGCTTTCCTCGGTTTCGGCTTGGTAGGTAATAACCGGCGAGACGTTTTTGATTTGTTTATGGCTGCGGCCGATTTCGGCAAGTGTTTCTGCGCTGCCTTCGACCGAGAATCCATCAAGCGCATGGTGGAAAACACGGCGAAGCTTAACGTCTTTGTAGGGTTTCATGAGCTGCAGGATTTCCTGGTCGGTGTGTGGTTTGTCCAGGATTATTATGGAAGTTGTCTCCTGCGTGCTTTTGGTGATCGAAGGATGGATGAGTATTTTCGGAGTTTGAAAAGCTAGCAGTAACGCGAGTAGAAGTTTCATCGATAGATTTCCCCTTTTTCCATATCGTTTTCATTGAGTGGGGAAAGTATGCACGACTATTTTGGGAAACGGGCATCGGGTATTTCCTATTTACCTGGTGGGAATCGTGTATGCGTTGATTTCCTTTTCATCAAGCGGGCACAGGAGCTGATTTTTCGGCAGTGTGTATTTTGTTCCACGTTTAGACCCATTAGACGTGAGGTTAAGCGCCCTTAGTTGTTTCCCTGCTACAACGGTGGATTTAATATGTGTAAACTCAGCAAACTGCTTCCTCGTAATCATCGGTCCAATCAAGAGAAAATAATCATCTACAGTTGGAAAATGAGCCGTTTTTGAGATTAACAGGCAATTAGGACAGTGCCAACTTGCTGAATAATAGTCCATCGAGACGGTTTGACACTTAGGACATAACACTCCAGTTATAATGTCGTCTTTTGATAATTTGTAGGTGTGGAGAATATCAGGAATAGGAGTTTGATGGTGGGCTAAAAGGAGGTCCACTAATTGGCTGGTTTTTCTTTTGCTAAACACGGGTTTTTGATACTTCATTTCAAGCTCTTCCAGTTTGTCCAGAAGTGACTCGGCATAAATCAACTCATTGAAAATTTGCTGATTGTCAGGAGTTGTTTCCACTTTAGTCGTCGGTTTACTGATGATTACCACTTTTTCAATTGGCAAACCCTGCATTTGCATCTTTCTGAGCCAATTTACGAATTGCAGTTTTTGCCTTTTCACCTGAAGAATTGGATTCGAAATGCCCTCTTCTTCATTATTAAATTCCTTGGTTACATGATTGGTTTCCTTGTTAAAAATCAATTTCTTCGATAGATTTTTGACTTCTGCCATGAAGATAAACCTCTGTGAAAGTATCACTAAATCAATTTGGAATGCCTTCTTGTCAGTTAGCCGCAGGCCATGAAAAATGTAATATTGATCTTCGGGCAAAAGCGAAAGATAGTAGCTGCATTCCTTCTCGCCGTAGTATCCCTTCAGCCACGATCTTAAATCTCGTTCGACTGTCGGTCTGATTGGATGATTTTTCGATACCCTGCGGAGTACCGCCATACATTGGTAAGCTTGAATTGGTAACTTCAGTTCTAAAACGACCATATACATCACCTCTTTTTATATATTCAGTGGTAATTTCTATTATAAGATTAGATATCCTCCTTAAAAATTAAGCAAATTATATCATTTTAGTGAAATTTAGTCTTTTTGCCGTTCATTTTTTAGGTCTATTTCGGTTCTTGTTATCGTTTTATGTTCTTTATTCAAGTTCAAAATTGTTCTCGTTGGAGTTTTGTGCCATCTCCCGGTGGTTTTGTGCCGATTTCTAGAGTTTTGTTCCATTTCTAAGAGGTTTTGTGCCATTTTCAAGGTGTTTTGTGCTATTAGACATATTTTCCCAAAAGTGAGCCCTTTTTTTTAAAAAATAAATTGGTTCCAGTATGGATTTTCTCTTATTTCGAGAAATATATCGGGTTCCAAAAAGGATTTTGTATTTTTCGAAAAACAATTTGGGTTCCAGTACGGATTTTCCTTTTTTAAGAAAAATAATTGGAATTCCAAAACCGATTTTTTATTTCCCCAAAAAAATAATTCAGGCTCCCAATCTCATTATTTTTCCAAAAAAAAAATGACCTATTTTTAATAAAACCAACAAAAAAAGCCGAAGAGTACTCTCGACTTTTTTTCAAACGGTATCCTATTTCGTTCCAAACAACCGATCTCCTGCATCACCAAGGCCTGGGACGATGTAGCCGTGGTCATTTAATTTCTCATCTAATGCAGCGATATAGATATCCACGTCCGGGTGGGCTGACTTTACTGCTTCCACGCCTTCTGGTGCTGCAATTAAACACATAAATTTGATATGTTTCGCACCGCGCTTCTTCAAGGAGCGAATTGCTTCAATCGCCGAACCGCCTGTTGCAAGCATCGGATCAACCACAATGAAATCACGCTCTTCCACATCACTTGGGAGCTTAATATAATACTCAACCGGCATCAAGGTTTCAGGGTCGCGGTATAAACCGATATGGCCCACTTTCGCAGCTGGGATTAATTTTAAGATACCATCAACCATTCCGATTCCTGCACGCAAAATGGGCACAATCCCGATTTTCTTACCGGCTAGAACCTTGGATTTCGCTGGGCAGACAGGTGTTTCGATATCGATATCCTCAAGCTGCATATCTCTGGTAATTTCAAACGCCATCAGCGTCGCGACTTCATCGACAAGCTCGCGGAACTCCTTTGTTCCTGTGTTTTTATCACGTATGTAAGTTAGTTTATGTTGAATGAGTGGATGGTCGAAAACGAATACCTTGGCCATAATCATCGCTCCTTATTTTAAATTATAAACACTTCGTCTCATTTTACAGAAAAAAAAGGCAATGAGCAAATAGAATTCAGCACTTTCAACTAGTTAGATTTTTCAAAAAAAATCGGCCTACGATAGGCCGATTCTCTGCTGCTAAAATAAGAAAGTATTAGTTTTTGAACATAGACAACTGTCTAGCTCCAGCGCCCTAGCGGCTAGTGTCCTTCGCTCTCCACCCTACGATAAGTCAACATCGAATCACCTTCGGCTCTTCGTGTTTCCTTTATCTCAGTTGGAGCGCTCCAGGCCATACGCCGCTGAACAGGGCGCTTGCGCTTTTCTTATTAATATTCTGGATAAAGAGTAAATTTGCTTGTTAAGGCCTCGACACGACCTTGCGCTTCCTCAAGTTTCGCCTCATCTTCATGGTTCTTCAAGGTAAACGCGATAATTGAAGCGATCTCGTCCATATCTGCTTCAACAAAGCCACGGCTTGTCACTGCTGCCGTACCGATACGGACACCGCTTGTTACAAACGGACTTTGCGGGTCAAATGGAATTGTGTTTTTGTTAACCGTGATGCCAACTTCATCCAGTACCTTTTCAGCAACCTTGCCAGTTAATCCAAGCGTAGTTACATCCACTAACAAGAGGTGGTTGTCCGTTCCGCCGGATACTAACTTCAAGCCTTCCTTTTGAAGACTTTCAGCTAAGCGCTGGGCATTTGTGATAATCTGACCAGCATATTCTTTGAAGCTTTCCTGTAATGCTTCGCCAAACGCAACAGCTTTCGCAGCAATGACGTGCATTAGCGGACCGCCCTGAATTCCAGGGAAGATCGATTTATCAATTTTCTTGCCGAATTCCTCTTTGCAAAGGATCATTCCGCCGCGTGGGCCGCGTAATGTTTTATGTGTAGTTGTGGTGACAAAATCAGCGTACGGTACTGGGTTTTGATGCAATCCTGCCGCAACAAGTCCAGCGATGTGCGCCATATCCACCATGAGGTATGCACCGACTTCATCGGCAATCTCACGGAACTTTGCAAAGTCAATCGCACGCGGGTACG
Organism: Bacillus sp. ISL-75; assembly: GCF_018613095.1. Taxonomy (NCBI): domain Bacteria; kingdom Bacillati; phylum Bacillota; class Bacilli; order Caryophanales; family Bacillaceae; genus Bacillus; species Bacillus sp. ISL-75. The sequence continues at coordinate 38,131 of NZ_JAGGQX010000015.1, read as the reverse complement.
CACTAGCACCAGCAACAATCATTTTCGGCTTGTGCTCGAGTGCTTTTGCACGCACATCATCATAATTGATGCGGTGCGTTTCTTGGTCCACACCATATTCCACAAAGTTATATTGAACACCACTGAAGTTAACTGGGCTGCCGTGTGTTAAGTGGCCGCCGTGGGATAAATTCATGCCAAGCACGGTGTCACCTTGCTCTAGAACTGTGAAGTAAACCGCCATATTAGCTTGTGCACCTGAGTGAGGCTGCACGTTCACGTATTCCGCTCCGAAGATTTCCTTTGCGCGGTTGCGGGCTAAGTCTTCGACGATATCAACATATTCACAGCCGCCATAATAGCGTCGGCCAGGATAGCCTTCTGCATATTTGTTTGTTAAAACGGACCCCTGCGCTTCCATGACTGCTTCACTTACAAAGTTTTCTGAGGCAATTAATTCGATTTTTGAACGTTGACGACCTAATTCTTTTTGAATCGCTTGAAAAACCTGTTCATCAGCTTGTGGCAAATGCTTCATGACAAAAATCCCCCTTATATGTATTGTAACTTAGATACTTTTCGAAAATTCTTTTTTATTTTAGCAGAAACACCCTTAAATTAAAAGAGAAACATTTTTCGGCTTTTAATTATATTTTATACCTAAAGTGAACATTTTTATACGTCAGTACATTATTTTCCGAACGAAATTAATTTTTATCACATAAACATTCGTGTTTTAGCATAATGCATCAAAATTTACCAGCTTATAAAAAACTTTAATGATGGTGCCTGACACCCAAGTTTATTAAGAGCAGCTCGAGTTTTCCTGATTCCGCTCGTATACGGCTCTTGCGCCGCCGATCAGTTTCGGGCGTACTTTGGCGAGTGTTACATGGGCCTGTCCGATGCTTTTTTGCTTCACGCGGACTGGAACGGCGACATGTTTTAAGTGCATCCCGATGAGTGTGTTGCCGATGTCAATCCCGGCATCCGCCTTCACGAACTCCACTACAACCGCGTCATCCATTGCTCCAAAGGCGTAAGTGGCCATCGCCCCGCCTGCTTTACGGACAGGGACAACCGACACTTCATCGAACCGCCTTTCCTCCGCAACCTTGCGTTCGACGACCAAGGCCCGGTTTAAATGCTCGCAGCATTGGAAGGCAAGCGCGATCCCCGTCTCCGCTTGAAGGTTTTTTAAACAGCGGTAAATCATTTCCGCCACTTCAACCGTGCCAGAGGTGCCAATTCGCTCCCCAATCACCTCACTCGTACTGCAGCCGACCACTAACAGCTGCCCTTGTTTTAACGCGCCCTGCTCTTTGAATTCCGTTAAAATTGCTTCCAGTTCTTGTTCACACGATTGAATCATATGCCTTGCCCTCCCCTAAAAGATGTCCAGTCCAGCTCGAGCTTAATTAGAGGTGCTTGTCCTCGTATTCGCCAATTTTTCCTATTCGGTTCGCATGACGGCCGCCTTCAAATTCACCCGTCAGCCATATTTCAGCAATATCTCGGGCCAGGCCAGGGCCAATGACGCGTTCACCCATCGTTATGATGTTTGAATCATTATGAGCCCGCGTTGCTTTGGCGCTAAACGTATCATGGACCAAGGCACAGCGAATCCCTTTCACCTTGTTAGCAGCAATGCTCATGCCAATTCCCGTTCCGCAAATCAGAATCCCGCGGTCAAACTCGCCGCTCGCTACCTTCTCAGCAACTGGCAGTGCGTAATCTGGATAATCCACCGATGTTTCACAGTCACAGCCAAAATCCTCAAATTCAATCCCCAGTTCGTTAAGTAATCGCGCAATTTCCTTGCGAAGATTCACTCCGCCATGGTCTGATGCTAGTGCCACTTTCATGTTAAAAACCTCCTCTATTCTATTTATTTTTTACAGACTAGCCCCAGCTCCTCGCCACTAGTGTCCGTCACGAAAAGGGGCTTTGCTCTCCTGATTAATTTTGACATACTGCCACAAAAATATAAAGTTTCAATCAAAAAATAAAAGCCCTCTTCGAAAAGAGAGCATCTGTCACTTTAGTTTTCCAATTGCTTTATCAATTAATCCATTTAGTTCACGAAAGGTTTCTTCGTACATGGCGAGCGGTCCGCCGTACGGGTCGACGACATCATGATTGAAACCTTCCCCGCTGTATTCCTTTAAGGTATATACCTTCTGACCCTCATGAGGGTATTGCTGCAGAATGGCCAATTTATGTGAGGATGTCATCGTTAGGATGAGGTCGGCCCATTCGACCTCATCACTCGTTAACAAACTGGAACGGTGATTGTGCACGATCCCATTGTCCTCCAACACCCTTTTTGCATGTGGCGATGCCTCACTGCCGTTCGCAGCATAAATGCCTGCCGACCTCACTTCGATCGCGTCGACTGCTTTATTTTTCAAAATTGCTTCTGCCATTGGACTCCTGCACGTATTTCCTGTACATACAAACAAAATGCGCTGCAATGTGTTTGCCTCCTTACAAGATTCTTATGTAATTTATTTTATCATATTTAAGTTAGGGATTCGAAAAGGTTGGCCGATCCGCCCGTTAAAAGAAGGGAGCGAGCAGCTTTAAGCCAAAGGCCAGTAAAATAGCTCCGCCAAGTGCCTCACTATATGACCCGACCCAGCCCTGCATCTTGCGGCCAAGCAGCAGCCCCGCCCATGTTTGGATGGTTGCCATGATTCCAAAACACAAAATAACCATAATCGTCTTCGCACCGTAAATGCCTAAGGTAAGCCCTACGGAAAAACTATCAAGACTCACACTCAAGGCAAAGAGCAGCAAGCCGAAACCAATTGGGGAAATAACCTTCTCATCGCTCTTTTTGAGGGTGGACCACACCATTTGCACACCCAGTAAAATCAGCAGAAAACCGCCGATAAAGGTCGCAAAGGTACCAAACTTATCTGATAAAAATTTCCCAGCAATTAAGCCAAGCAGCGGCATCCATACATGGAACAAACCGATCGTGATGCCAATATTAAAAATTTTCTTGAGCCGAAGTTTGTACATCCCCATGCCAAGTCCGACTGAAAATGCATCCATCCCTAGCGCAAACGCCATTAACATAAGAGTTACTATTTCGCCAATCATTTCAGACATTCGGACCCCGCCTCCTTGGACTAACTACCCTAGCATATGCACGTCCAAACTAATTTAGAAGTCTTGTTGGGGAACTGGAATATTGGCCGCTTACGTCTATTATACCGCTTCTTCCACATTTCTAATTCCAGAATTTGTTACATAATGGTGTTCGCGGACACATTTAATTGGTGCCTGTCACCCAAAAAATTGGTGCCTGACACCAAAAATCCGCCAAAAAAATTCAAACCACTACACTACACCCAAAATCGGTGCCTGACACCGAAAAAAAAAACACCAGGTCCCCTCACCGGAGAACCTAGTGTTTATTCGGCGATTAGTTTATTTCCAGCGGCTTTCTGCAGGCGGTTCATGATTGCATTTCCGACACCTTCGTTCGGAAAGATCTCACTGTAAATGACATCGACCTTTTCTAGATTAAATTTTCGCAGCGTATCATAAAGCGCCGCGGCAACCGTCGTAAGTTCCGCCCGCTTCCCGCAAGCTATCACCACATCCGCTTCATATACATCCGCCTGCTCTTCCGTTGTCAGCACCCCGACCCGCAACCCCTCCATCCGTTTTCCTTCTATTAGACGCTGGATAAATTTCGTGGTGCCTGACACCATAAATAGCGGTGCATTCGGGGCGTAGTGTTGGTATTTCATGCCTGGGGCTTTCGGCCGCGCCGCCTCGTCTGTTAACGCGGCATCGACACGTACTTCACCGAGCACAGCCTCAAGCTGCTCCTTCGTTACCCCGCCCGGTCTTAAGATAACCGGAATCGCTTCGGTGCAATCGATGACCGTTGATTCCACGCCAATTCCTGTTGCGCCGCCGTCGATCACACCAGCAATTTTCCCGTTTAAATCGTCCATGACATGTTGGGCCTTCGTTGGACTCGGTTTGCCAGAGCTATTAGCACTCGGGGCAGCAATCGGCAGTCCACAACTTTTCAACAATGCCAGTGCAACAGGGTGGTCCGGCATCCTTACTGCAACCGTCGACAATCCCGCCGTGGCCGTTTCCGCTAGGACGCCTTCTTTCTTTTTAAAAATTATCGTCAGTGGTCCCGGCCAAAACGCATCCATCAACACTTCAGCCTTGTCAGGAACCTCAGTTACAAACGTGCTCAGCTGCTTTTTTTCAGCGATGTGGATAATTAGTGGATTATCACTCGGCCTTCCTTTGGCTGCAAAAATCTTCCCAACCGCCAGATCACTTTCCGCGTTCCCGCCAAGACCATAAACCGTCTCCGTAGGCAGGGCGACCACTTCGTTATCCCGTAAAAAATTCGCTGCATCCACAACTTGTGGATTATTTTCAAGATTATCCACATACTTATCCACTTTCCAGACCTTTGTGTTCATAGTTATCCACCTTTATCTCGAATGAGTCTATTAGCGAAATTTGGCGAATTTAGTCACCTAGACTCATATTTTTAGCTCAATACGTTTGAAAGTATAAAAGAAGGTGGGCATAAATACAAGTGTTATCCACAAATTGTGTACAACTTCCTTGAAAAAGTGGATAACTTTGTGGATATATCCACAATTATAGTGAAAATTTCAAAAATATAGAGTTATCCACATTTAAAACGTGTCGAATATGTTCAGATTGATAAAATTCGCTGGGTATATCCTCCCGATCAACTCTCTGGAAGCCCATTAATTCGAAAAACGGTAAGGCCACGCTCTTATTTGTTGCCAAAAACAAACCTTTCATCCCTTTTTCTTTCGCTAATTGCACCATTTGATCGAAAAGAACAAAGATTTCCTTTTCAGCTTGTCCAGGTGTCACAACGAGGGAGCGCAAGAGCCCGAACTCCGTGAAGGCCTCCATGCCAAGCGAACCCTTTAAGGTGCCATCCTCATTTTCTAGCAGCAAAAAATAGTCAATCGTTTCATCTGTTAGTCCATCCGTCCCCAGATTGGCTCTGGATAAAAACGCTCGTAAACTGCCCAAGTCTTGTTTATTTGCTCTGCGAATCAATGCCTGCATCGCTTCCACCTCTTTTTTTAAGATTCTACTCTATGAATATGGATGAGCTAGAACAAATAGAACCGCTAGATTCACGAATCTAGTAAAATTTTATTAAAGAAACGACCACAGCCTCGCCGCATTTTTCCACACAAAAAACCAGCCCCATTGGTTGGAACTGGTCTAATTAAACATCTTCTCCCACATCTCTACGACGAAAAACTTCACTTCCACCGGCTTTTCATCTTCAGCGGTATAAACAGGCGCATCCTTTTTAGCCAACTTCACTGGCTCATCATCAACCTCAACCATTATCTCATTGAACACTGGTGCATCTTTTTCAATCAGCCTCTCCGGCTTCTTCATTTCTTCTTCGTCCACAGTTGCGGCTTTTTCCTCTTTTTCTACCTTGACCTTGACCTCAACCTCTTTTTCTACCTTGGCCGCAACCTCTTTCTTATCCTCAACTGAGCTTGCTTCTTCTTTTACCTTTTCAACCGTTGCCACCGTTTTTGCCTTTTCAACCTTTTCCTCCGATTTAGCAGGAGTCACTGTTTTTGCCTTCGCCTTTTTCTCTCCCTCAAAGCCATCACTGACAGCTACACCATTTGAAAAATCAAGGAAGCATAATGGCGGGTAAAGCACGCACCACCAGTTCGCGCCTTCCCCCGATCCTAACGTAATCAAAATCGCTTGATATTCACCAGCAGGATATAAAAATTGACCATATAATTTCGTCGGAAACTGAACCTTGCCAAACTCCACTTTCACCGATTGATCAGACCCTTGGTCGCGGACCACTTGTTCCGAAATCGCTTGAATCTCAGGAAGCTTCGACTTGATGACCGTTCTTGCTTTTTCCATCGACGTTAAATCCTGAACCCACAGGGTAATCTGTGCATTCACCGCATCGCGCACTTTCCGTTTAATGGCCTGATCCTCTTCAAAATCACTATTCGCAAGAATCCTAAGCCGAATCGCTTCACCAGGAATCACAATCGATTCTTTCGACGCGGCTTCCGTCTTCGGCATATATAAACTCAACATCGTCCCTAAAGACAAAACGATAAGATATCCCCAAACAATCACTTTACTTTTCAATTCTAGCACCGTCCCTTCGATACCTTCATTTTGGACAAAATGCCAGAATCTTAAACTATTAAATTTTGATATTTTTCAAAGAAACGCAGAAGCGCCAAACACAATTTTTTAAGTTGACGGCTATATTAAAAAAAGCCCCGGAACCTAAGCCCCGAAGCCGATCTCCGCAAACACCATCCGGTCCTTGCCATTTAAATCATTCACAATCTCTACCTTTGCATTGGCAAACGCTTTTTGAAAAAGCTCCGCTACCGCTTCGCCCTGACCGGCCCCAATTTCAAATCCAACCAGCGCGCGCTCCTCTAGTACCTTCGGTAACTCGACCATAAAGCGTCGATAAAAATCCAAGCCATCCGTCCCCGCAAACAAAGCCCGGTGCGGCTCATGCTCCGTCACAACCTCCGACATCGCCGTCATATCACCAAGCGGAATATACGGTGGATTCGAGAGGATCACATCAAACCGAGCCCCGCTCTCGATAAACGGGCCAAGCAAATCCCCCTGAACAAACTCCACCTCCGCCCCAAGCCGGGCAGCATTCTCCCGCGCCACAGCCAGCGACGCCTCCGCAATGTCAGTGCCTGACACCAATAACACTGGCTCGACAGGAGAATTGGTGCCTGACACCATTTCCCCTAGCTTGATAGGATTTTTGGTGCCTGACACCCGAAGTTCCGCTTCTTCCAGCTTCATGGTAATCGCAATCGCGCCGCTCCCGGTCCCAATATCCGCTAACCTGATAACCTGCTCTTCACTGAACAGCCGCTTGATCCGTTGAAGTGCACCGTAGACAAGTTCTTCCGTTTCCGGCCTCGGGATCAGCACCTCTTCATTGACGATAAACGGCCGCCCGTAAAACTCCTCCGTGCCGATGATATATTGGACCGGCACACCCTTCACGTGTTCACCAACCGCTTTTTCAAAGACTTCCCACACGCCCGGCGCTAGGTCATCGCGGACATTCGCAAACAACTGCGCCCGCGACATCCCCGTAAAATGGCGAAGTAACAGCTCCCCGGCATTCTCATCACGACGCGCTGAAACTAAAAAAGAAGAAGCCCATTGGAGAGCTTCATAGACTTTTTTACTCATTAGAGGCACTTTCCAGCCTGCGCGCTTGATCATCCATAATCAACGCATCGATGACATCATCGAGCTTGCCTTCTAAAATTTGATCGAGCTTTTGAATCGTCAAGCCGATGCGGTGGTCCGTCACCCGGTTTTGCGGGAAGTTATACGTACGAATCCGCTCCGAACGGTCCCCCGTACCAACCGCAGATTTACGGACAGAATCAAACTCCGCCTGTGCTTCCTGTTGATATTTATCATAAATCCGTGCGCGTAAAACCTTCATCGCTTTATCTTTGTTCTTGTGCTGCGATTTCTCATCCTGAATCGAAACCACGATCCCAGTTGGAATATGCGTTAACCGAACCGCTGACATCGTCGTGTTAACGGACTGTCCGCCGGCGCCACTTGACGCAAACGCATCAAAACGGATATCTTTATCGTTGATTTCCACTTCTAATTCTTCCGCTTCCGGCAAACAGACAACCGTCGCCGTCGACGTATGAATCCGGCCGCTTGACTCCGTCTCCGGAACACGCTGCACACGGTGTGCACCGTTCTCATACTTCAACTTCGAATAAGCACCTTGGCCGTTAATCATAAAACTAATTTCCTTATAACCGCCAAGACCAGTCGGGTTCGCATCAATCAATTCCGTCTTCCAGCCCTGTGCTTCCGCATAACGGCTGTACATGCGATATAAATTTCCAGCAAACAAGGCCGCTTCGTCCCCGCCCGCTGCCCCGCGGATTTCAAAGATAACGTTCTTGTCATCATTTGGATCCTTTGGAATCAGCAATAGTTTCATCTTAGCTTCCAACTCAACGATTTGCGCTTCCAGCTCATTAACTTCTTCCTTCACCATTTCACGCATATCCGCATCCAGCTTCTCATCAAGCATCGCCTTGGCATCCTGAAGCTGTTCGCGTGCCTCTTTATATTCACGATACGTTAGTACAGTTTCTTGTATATCAGATTGTTCTTTTGAATATTCACGAAGTTTCTTTGAATCATTAATAATTTGTGGGTCGCTCAAAAGTTCATTCAACTTATCATAACGATCTTCCACCGATTGAAGACGATCAAACACGGTCTATTCACCTCAATTTTTTGTCCATAACATTCTAATTATAGTATAGGTGGAAACAACCGTCAAAACCAAATTAAGGGGAAATTTTTTTACGGAGTGATTTTTCAGGTCAAAATCCTTTTTTTAAAAGGAACCCAAGCTACGGCCGTAGAAAAAACATGCCCTGATAATCAGAGCATGCTACCTTCGATCTTCTTTGACACGTACTTCAATATTATACCGCGGCAAGGCCTGGATTAGTTTCTTATGGAGTCGTGCTTCGGCATTAATCTTTCCCCGCTCAGACTGCATTCCTTTTTTATAAACAGAAACCCACATCCGGTCGCCGTTAATCCAGATGGAATCGGCCGTAAACTCATCGGAATCCGCGATAACCTGCTTGGCCTTTTGGATATCGTTGCCTTGATTATTCGCACCAGCTTCGCTACCGCTTCCTGTCCCCTTCAGGTCAAGGAAGTTCGGATTTTGATTGGTGATATCATCTTCGACCATATGCTGCTTATTCTTGCCCCGATCCGACATATTCGTCGGCGTATTGCGGTCATTGCCACGATTGAACATATAATTGGGTTTGGATTGGTCACTCCGTAGGTCATAAGCTTCTTCATTCCCATGATTCCCACCCTGATTTCCGTTACAGCCGCTTACTAAAAACAACATACTTAATGAGAGAAACAACATAAATTTTTGCATCTTACACCTCCCATTACTATCATGCCCGGTCACGGCAACAACAGGTCGAGAGAATTCTTTCCAAGTCCGGGGGGCGGAATTTGGCGGTCCCACAATGAATCCGCCAAAACTGGGTGGGATTCCGCCAACTTCCAAAGTGATTCCGCCAAACTCACCGGAATTCCGCCGAACTGGAGGTTTATTCCGCCGAACTACCCAAACATTCCGCCAAACCGCAAATTTCCCCCTAATCAAACAAAAAAACTGCCTGAGAATCCCCTTCTCAGACAGTTTTTCCAATGGTGTCAGGCACTAATTATGTAAACTCAACCAACCCTGACATTCATTTGTACTTTCTTGCTCTATGCATGAACGGTATAGGACGCCGTTTTTGGGACTTCGTGATGATGACGGCAGCGGGGCTCGTACGCTTCGGAGGCACCCACCAAAATCACTGGGTCATGGTAAGAGGCTGGACGTCCATCAATCAGACGCTGCGTCCGGCTTGAAGGCGAACCACAAACAGAACAGACCGCCTGCAGCTTCGTCACCGATTCAGCAATCGCCATCAACGCAGGCATCTGCCCAAACGGCTCACCGCGGAAATCCATATCAAGACCCGCACAAACCACCCGATGGCCGCTGTCAGCCAGCTGCTGAACAACCCTGAGAATCCCCTCATCAAAAAACTGAACCTCATCAATTGCGATAATATCTATATCCGCTTCCACATGGTGAAGAATCTCAATCGAATGAGTAATTGGCTTCGCATCAAAAGAAGATCCATTATGAGAAACGACAGATTGATCGTGATAGCGATTATCAATTTTCGGCTTAAAAACAGCTATCTTTTGTTTGGCGAACTGAGCACGTCTAACGCGACGAATCAATTCCTCCGATTTCCCAGAAAACATACTGCCACAGATAACCTCAACCCATCCGCTTTGCTTCATTAAATACATAAAACGGCGTCTCCTTCCAAGCAAATCCTTAAATATCTATCAATTATTTGAATTTTATTTAAATAAAAAACAGGCAAGTAAATTGCTGCTTGCCTGTACTTTTTACAATTATTGTTGCTGTTGGCTCTTGATGCCGTATTTCTTGTTGAAACGGTCAACACGTCCGCCAGCTTCAGCGAATTTTTGACGACCAGTATAGAATGGATGACATTCTGAACAAGTTTCAACGCGAATTTCTTTCTTCACTGAACCAGTTTCAAAAGTGTTTCCGCATGCACAAGTCACCTGTACCATTTTATAATTTGGATGAATTCCTGCTTTCATTCTTTTCATCTCCTTCCGCCCTGAATCATTCGAAACAGAGTTATATAATGTGCTTGTCTAACACCAAGCACCAATTTACTTAACACACACTGCACCCATTATAACAAGCAAAGCCATGTTTGGCAAGTTGGGATTTATTGGTTTCTTTTTTAAAAAGGAACCCATTATGCCCCCCTTTACCAGGGTTGTCCGATACCTAATTGACTAGAACCGGCTTAATTTGACCGCTTCACCGCATCGACTACGAACGTCTAGATTTCAGCTCTTCCCCTAGTTGCGCGAAGAACTCTTCATTCGACTTAGTTTGTCTTAATTTTTTCAAGAAGCGTTCCGCAAAATCTGGTGAATCTGACATCGATTTTCTGATCGCCCATAATTTATCCAAATGATCCTTCGGAATCAGCAGTTCTTCCTTACGCGTTCCCGAACGACGGATATCAAGCGCAGGGAAAATACGACGTTCAGCCAGCTGACGGTCAAGGTGCAGTTCCATATTACCTGTCCCTTTAAATTCCTCATAAATCACGTCATCCATCCGTGAGCCTGTATCGACCAAAGCCGTCGCAAGAATCGTCAAACTGCCGCCCTCTTCAATATTACGGGCTGCCCCGAAGAAACGCTTTGGACGGTGGAAGGCTGCTGGGTCAATACCACCAGAAAGCGTTCTTCCGCTTGGCGGAATTACAAGGTTGTATGCACGAGCCAGACGCGTAATACTATCCATCAGGATCACGACATCGCGTTTGTGCTCGACTAAACGCATCGCGCGGTCAAGCACCAACTCCGCTACTTTAATATGATTTTCAGGCACTTCGTCAAACGTCGAACTAACCACGTCACCGGCAACCGAACGCTCGATGTCGGTCACTTCTTCCGGACGTTCATCGATTAACAGCATGATTAATTCCACTTCCGGATGGTTCGTGGTAATGCTGTTCGCAATTTCTTTTAACAGCATTGTTTTACCGGCCTTTGGCGGAGCGACGATTAAGCCACGCTGCCCAAAACCAACCGGTGCCACAACATCCATAATCCTTGTCGATAGATGTTTTTGAGTGGTTTCTAATTTCATCTGTCTGTTTGGATATAATGGTGTGAGGCCTGGGAAGTACACCCGTTCTTTCGCTGATTCCGGATCTTCCCCGTTGACAGCCTCCACGTGCAATAGTCCATAATAACGCTCATTTTCCTTTGGAGGTCGTACCTTACCGGAAACTTTATCCCCATTACGAAGGTCGAAGCGGCGGATTTGCGAAGCAGAAATATAGATATCCTCTGAGCTTGGCGAGTAGTTAATTGGTCGTAAGAATCCAAATCCTTCTGATTGGATGATTTCCAAGACGCCTTCCATGAAAAAGTACCCCTGCTGCTCTGCACGAGATTTTAGGATGGCAAAAATTAATTCTTTTTTTGTTAATTTGCTGTAATAGGTCACTTTATATTCGCGAGCAAGCTCATAAAGCTCCTTCAGCTTCATATTTTCTAAACTTGAAATTGTTAAGTCCATTTGTGCACCACACTTTTATTTTTTTCAATCAGATAATAATTAAGAGAGTTGAGGAATTGAAATAGAAGTAGTAAGAAATGAATAGAATTGCAGAAAAATGCATAAAAACAATTACTATTTTACCCTCTATGCAAAAAATTAATCAACTAAATTTTCTATTCTCATTCATTGGGAATTTTTTCTGTGAAGGAGTTCGTTCAAAATTCCTAATCGAGTGTAATAGGAGTTTTTTAATTTAGGAGAGACTTTATGCCATGAAGGGTGCCTGACACGCACTGGTGTCAGGCACCCTTCACGGGGCATCGCCTATTTAATCACTAAATTAGGTTTTTTCTTTAAACTATGACGACCTTCGACAAAGCGGACGGTGCCTGATTTGGCACGCATAACGATTGAGTGGGTCGAACCGTAGGATCCTTTGAATTGAACACCGCGCAGCAATTCTCCGTCGGTAATCCCTGTCGCAGCAAAAATGGCGTCATCGCCTTTGACGAGGTCTTCCATCCGCAGGACGCGATTGACATCAAGGCCCATCTTGATGCAGCGCTCAAGCTCCGCATCATTTTGCGGCAATAGTTTACCGATGATTTCGCCGCCAAGACATTTTAAGGCAACAGCAGACAGAACGCCTTCAGGAGCACCGCCAGAACCAAAGAGAATATCCACGCCGGTATTGTCAAACGCCGTATTAATGGCACCTGCCACGTCACCATCATTAATTAACTTGATTCTTGCCCCTGCTTCACGAAGCTGGGCAATGATATGCTCATGGCGCTCACGATTTAAAACAGTCGCCACGACATCCTCGATATCTTTATTTTTCGCTTTGGCAACGGCCTTTAAGTTATCTAGAACAGACGCATTGATATCAATATGTCCGACTGCTTCGGGCCCAACCGCGATTTTTTCCATGTACATATCAGGAGCATGAAGAAGGTTGCCATGGTCAGCAATCGCAAGAACCGCTAAAGCATTCCAGCCGCCTGATGCTAAAATATTGGTCCCTTCGAGCGGGTCAACGGCAACATCGACGCGTGGTCCGTAGCCTGTCCCAAGTTTTTCACCAATATAAAGCATTGGTGCTTCATCCATTTCCCCTTCACCAATGACAACTGTTCCCTTCATTGGCACGGTGTCAAACACATCGCGCATGGCAGAAGTAGCTGCACCATCGGCCTCATCTTTTTTCCCACGGCCCATCCAACGGGCTGAAGCTAGTGCTGCTGCTTCTGTGACACGGACAAGCTCCATCGTTAAACTTCTTTCCATCGGTCTCCATCTCCCCTATGTCTTTTGTTTATCTCCCGAACTTTGCTTTCTGTCTACGTGTTCTTCATCTGTTCTACTTCCTCTTTTGTCAATGCTTCCCGCCAAATGGTTGCACCGAGTCCGTTTAATTTTCCGACAATGTCACTGTAGCCGCGGTCGATATGTTCAAGACCCGTTACTTCAGTAATTCCTTCGGCAATCAAACCGGCAATGACAAGAGCGGCTCCTGCCCTGAGGTCGCTTGCCTTCACTTTGGCACCTTGAAGCTGAATCGGGCCATTTATGATGGCTGAGCGTCCTTCCACCTTAATATTGGCGTTCATTCTTCTAAGTTCATCGATATGTTTAAAGCGGGCACCGTAAATCGTGTCTGTCACAACACTTGAGCCGGCAGCTTTTGTCAGGAGTGTTGTAAACGGTTGCTGTAAATCGGTCGGAAACCCAGGATAAACAAGCGTTTTAATATCGACAGCCTTTAATTTTGTTGACCCGTCAACAAACACTTGATCATCGCCGGATTCGACACGAACACCCATTTCGCGCAGTTTGGCAATTAATGATTCTAAATGCTGCGGGATGACGTTATCAATTAACACGCCTTCGCCCACTGCTGCGCCTAAAATCATATACGTGCCAGCTTCAATTCGGTCCGGAATAATGGTGTGGCGGCATCCATGGAGTGATTCCACACCATCGATGCGGATCACGTCGGTTCCTGCGCCTTTAATTTTCGCACCCATACTTGTTAGCAGCGTCGCCACATCAATGATTTCTGGCTCTTTCGCCGCATTTTCAATCACCGTCCGGCCTTTGGCCCGAACAGCCGCCAACATGATATTAATCGTTGCTCCCACACTGACGACGTCGAGATAAATCCGTGCGCCGCGAAGCTCGTCCGCCCGTAAATAAATCGCCCCTTGTTCATTGGTGATTTGGGCCCCAAGTGCTTCGAAACCTTTAATATGCTGATCAATCGGTCTTGGTCCTAAATGGCAGCCGCCAGGTAAGCCAATTACCGCCTTTTTAAACCGGCCGAGCATCGCACCCATTAAGTAATAAGAAGCACGGAGCTTTTTTACTTTCCCGTTTGGCAGGGGCATGGAAATCATGGTAGATGGGTCGACCGTCATATCGTTGTCAGAGAGCTGAACATTTCCGCCGATTTCTTCAAGAAGGTCCTTCAAGATTTCAACATCTGAAATGTCCGGTAATCCCTCAATTGTCACTGGTGATTCCGCTAAAATTGTTGCAGGAATTAATGCGACGGCACTGTTTTTTGCCCCGCTGATCCGTACAGTTCCCTTTAACGGATATCCACCCGCAATTTTAAGTTTTTCCATTTTCGACTCCCTTCTAAGCCCTTGTAAGTCAATCGGTACACATCCGCTTATTACTGAATGAGGCTCTAGGTATATTTTTCCATCATGAAAAGTCAAAATCCGACAGTTTGTCTATCCTTTAGTTTACACCAAAATTCTATTTTCATGTATGGGAATGCAAATTTTTTTCGTAAAACTGGAAAATTATGTTTATCCACCGAAACTCTAGTCTTTTAGGAAGGCTTCGACTAAATTTTCAGTTTTCTTTTTACAGACTGAAACCGCCCTTACATCAAGGACGGTTTCATTTTATCATAATTGGGACAAATATGAAATGTCGTTTGGCATTCGACATTGTTCCCATTTTGCAGACTTATCTTACGCTTTGCCTGAAGAACCGAATTCACGAATTTTGCCAATAACGGTTGCTTTGATGGCATCACGAGCTGGTCCTAAATATTTACGTGGATCGTATTCTTCAGGTTTAGCAGCTAATGATTCACGAACAGCTTTTGCAGATGCGATTTGATTTTCTGTGTTCACGTTGATTTTGGCTGTTCCAAGTGAAACAGATTTTTGGATATCCTTTAATGGGATACCAGTTCCGCCGTGAAGGACTAATGGAAGACCAGTAATCTTGCCGATTTCTTCCATCTCAGCAAAACCAAGGTTTGGTTCGCCTTTGTATGGACCGTGAACAGAACCTAATGCAGGTGCAAGGCAGTCGATACCTGTACGTTTTACAAGTTCTTCACATTCTTTTGGATCTGCGTAAATGACGCCTTCAGCGATAACATCGTCTTCTTGGCCGCCAACAGTTCCTAGTTCCGCTTCAACAGAAACACCTTTTGAATGAGCATAGTCAACTACTTTAGAAGTAATTTCGATATTTTCTTCAAATGGGTGGTGAGAAGCATCGATCATAACAGATGTGAAGCCTGCATCAATCGCTTCTTTACATTTTTCAAAGCTTGAACCGTGGTCAAGGTGAATGGCCACTGGTACTGTCACTTTCAAGTCTTCCATTAAGCCTTCAACCATTTTTACAACGGTTTTGAAGCCGGACATATAACGGGCAGCACCTTCAGATACCCCAAGGATAACTGGTGAATTTTCAGCTTGTGCAGCTTGAAGAATGGCTTGTGTAAATTCTAGGTTATTTAAGTTAAATTGCCCAACCGCATATCCTTCTGCTTTTGCTTTGATGAGCATTTCTTTCATTGAAACTAATGGCATTTCTCTTCCTCCTTAGTTTAGGTCGCTATCTTTTTCAAAAATGAGCCTTCCATATTAAGGTTTTCCCTCAATTTTACGGATTATGTATTACTTGAAAAAGATAACCAAACAGTAAAAAGTTCATATGTATCATATCAAACCAAGGTTCGAAATGCCATTAAAAAGACAGAGTTTTATAAACTTTCATAATGAAAGCGCGTCCATTTAACTATTCCCACAGTTCTTATGTTTTTTATAAAAAAATGACGTTAATTCATCTTTTGAGGGATGTGTTTTCGAACGGCTGCACGAATATCATCAATGTCAAAAGGCTTGGCAAAATGAGTAATTGCTCCAAGGTCCTTCGCTTCTTGAATCATATCCAACTCGCCATAAGCTGTCATGATAATGACGCGAATGTCAGGATCGATTACTTTCATTCTTTTTAAAATCTCGATTCCGTCCATTCCAGGAATTTTCATATCCAATAGGACAAGGTCGGGGTCATGCTTTGTTACAATTTCAAGGGCCTGAATGCCATTGGCAGCCTGAAAGGTCTGATACCCTTCTTTTTGAAACACTTCATTTAGCAGGATTCGAATGCCAAACTGATCATCAACAATTAAAATTTTCTCTTTCATAACTCCACCTCTTCCTTATTTTTAAATTGCTTTTTTATTATCCCCTATATCTCTCACTTGTTATATTTCTCGCTGATAGAGAAATTCTCCTGCAGAAATTTTGATATTTTTCTTTTATTTTTGCAGTGGCATAAAAATGCTTATAATAAGAGGGTGAATAGGAGGGTTTTTATGTTAAAAATGTTTACTACTCAATTAACCGGTCTATTGAAGCGGATTGAGGAAAAAGAGGAATATTCCTTTGAAGATGGTGCCCGCTTGCTTGCGCAAGGGCCGATATATATTTTTGCCACGAAGGAAATGAAGGCGGTTGAGTTTGAAGCTTTAGAGGGTGCCGAACCATTAAAGGGCGCAAAGGTGTTTGAGCACGTGGGAGAGCTAACTGACTCTGATCGGGTGCTGATTTTCTCGCGGTATTCAAGTGATGAAGACGCTATGGAGGTGGCCGCTCAACTTCAGGAAAAGATGATACCTTTTGTGGCTGTTTCCACGGCTGTACCGGAGGGTGGAAAATTGCAAGAGTTGGCCGATCTCCATATCGATTTGCGGCTGACGAAAGGCCTCCTCCCCGATGATTTTGGAAACCGTTATGGATATCCATCATCAATGGCAGCATTATTCGTTTATTTCGGCTTGAAATTTACGATTGAGGAGATTTTAGCGGAATATGAGGAGTAAAACGGGGTGAATAACCCTGTTTTTTTTATTGCCTTTGATTATTTCCCGGGGGGTTAAGTGGTCAAAATTATAGACTTTGGGCTTTTGTGCCATTTTGGGGTGGTTTTGTGCCAATACCAGGTGGTTTTGTGCTTTTTTGGCATGCTTTTGTGCCATTTCCAAAAGGTTTTGTGCCATTTTGAAGTAGTTTTGTGCAATTAGACAATATATGGAAACTACCCACATGATGTTAATACCACTTTTACAAAAATCCCCTATATATATTTCACTGCAAGTTACCTTTTTATAAAAGTCACCTTTGTATAACCTGACCCAAATACCCTTTTTAGAAAAACCCAAAGATAAAAAAACAGGACCAGCAAACTAAGCTGATCCTGACCACATAACTTATTTTTGAATTGTTGCTTTAATAAAGTCACGGAACAAGGGCTGCGGACGTGTTGGTCTAGAGACGAATTCCGGATGGAACTGCGAAGCTACAAACCACGGATGGTCCTTCAATTCGACAATCTCCACTAAACGGCCGTCCGGGCTAGTCCCAGAGAACACAAAGCCGCGAGCTTCCATGTCTTGACGATAATGATTGTTAAACTCATAACGATGGCGGTGGCGCTCATAAATAACCTCTTCGGCATACGCTTCAAACGCCTTCGAGCCCTCAACAATACGCGCAGGATAAAGACCTAAACGCAACGTGCCGCCTAAATCCTCAACATCCTTCTGCTCTGGAAGCAAATCGATAATCGGATGAGCTGTATCCGCATCAAATTCTGCAGAATGTGCACCTTGAAGTCCAAGCACATTGCGGGCAAATTCAATCGTTGCCAGCTGCATTCCTAAACAAATACCAAGGAATGGCTTCTTCTGTTCACGAGCATAGCGCGTCGCTTCAATTTTCCCTTCAATCCCGCGGTCACCAAAGCCGCCCGGAACAAGGACACCATCGACATCATTCAATAACTCAGCCACATTTTCACGTGTAACCTCTTCGGCATTAATCCATTTAATTTCAACATCGGTATCAAACGCATAACCCGCATGTTTCATCGCTTCAACGACAGAAATATAAGCATCCTGAAGCTCCACATATTTTCCGACAAGACCAATGCGCGTCTTATTCGAAAGGTTGATGACGCGGTCAACGAGTGCTTTCCACTCCGTCATATCCGCTTCGTTCGTAACTAATTTCAAATGATCGCAGACGATTTGGTCCATATTTTGATCTTGAAGCGCTAGTGGAATCGAATAAAGTGTATCGGCATCGCGACATTCGATTACAGCTTTTGCATCAATATCACAGAACAAGGCAATTTTATCCTTCATATCCTGTGAAACGGGCATTTCCGTCCGCACGACAATAATGTTTGGCTGAATTCCAAGGCTACGCAGCTCTTTCACACTGTGCTGGGTCGGCTTGGTTTTCATTTCACCCGCTGCTTTAATATACGGAATCAGCGTACAGTGAATGTACATCACATTTTCCGAGCCGATATCGCTCTTGATTTGGCGAATTGCCTCAAGGAATGGGAGTGATTCAATATCGCCTACCGTTCCGCCGATCTCCGTAATCACGACATCGGCATTCGTTTCTTTACCGGCGCGGAAGCAGCGCTCCTTAATTTCATTGGTGATATGCGGAATAACCTGTACGGTTGCACCCAAATAATCACCGCGGCGCTCTTTCCGTAAAACCGTCGAATAAATTTTTCCGGTTGTTACGTTGCTGTACTTGTTTAGGTTGATGTCGATAAAACGCTCATAGTGACCTAAGTCCAAATCGGTTTCAGCGCCATCACCGGTAACGAATACTTCACCGTGCTGGTACGGACTCATTGTTCCAGGGTCAACGTTAATGTAAGGGTCGAATTTTTGAATGGTCACATTCACGCCCCGATTTTTCAATAAGCGTCCTAAAGATGCTGCTGTAATTCCTTTTCCCAGTGATGAAACCACACCACCAGTTACAAAAATATATTTTGTCATAAATATTTCCCCCTCTTATACAGTTTGTACATTATTCAGTTTGTTTAAGGGTTTTTGTAAAAAAATATTTTCCTTACGCCCGAAAAAATTTGGAACAATAAAAAACGCTCTCCTACTCTTAGTAGGGAGCGTATTATAAGTAAATAACGTATCGTCCTTTTTTAAGGAGCCCAAAAGTGATTCTACAAGGGCATGCAAAAAAAGTCAAGTTGATTAATCTTTTTCTACTTCTTCCTCATCATCGAATACTTCTTCTTCCTCAAGATCATCATCGAGGTCTTCATCTTCTTCATCGAGGTCAATCTCGAGCTCATCCTCAATCACATCATCATCATCGTCTTCATCAAACTCGTCTACTTCGTCGATATCAAGATCATCCTCATCGTCAAGGAGATCATCTTCATCATCAAAGTCATCAAAATCATCTTCAATTTCATCGACTTCATCGATTTCATCGAAATCTTCTTCGTCGACAACCTTCTTCGCCTTTTTCTTCTTAGGTTTCACAACGGTGACAACCTCTTCCTCAGCAGTATCGACTGGATACCAAACGCGAAGTCCCCAGCGGTTACTTCCTAATGAAAGGAAACGGCCATCTACATTTATGTCGGTGTAAAATTGTGCAATTCTTGATTGAATTTCTTGCTCAGTAATCCCCGATGCCTTCTTAATTTCTTTTAATAGATCACTAAAGGCGATCGGCTCCTTACTATTTTTCAAAAATTCAAAAGCCATTTCCATAAGGGAAAACTCTTTTAATTCCTCTTTTGAGTATTGTGCTAAACTCAATATGGGCACTTCCTTTCTCTATTTAACACTCTTAAATGAGTGATTAACGGACATAACAATAAGGTTGATTAATATAAACTTGAGAATTTTCCAGCTCCAGCGACTAGCATACTTCGCTAAACGGGTGCTTCCGTTTTTCTCTTAAAAATACATATTCTTCATTATAAACAAATTCTTCCGGTTTATGCTAGTGCTAGTCGTTGTTTCACTTGAATTTTTGCGGATGAGCCTTTTCACTATCCGTTTTCTTGGCTTGCTTCTGCTTTCTCATCTCCTTAATAGATATCACTAGAAAGAAGATTGCTAGCAGCAGGAACGAAATTGCGCCCAACTGACGTTGATAGAGATAATTTAATGGCCAGGCACAAACAATTAAAACCACTAATATATGACTTACCTTCATTTGCTCACCTGCCCAAAACCCTCGAAATATGTACGCTAAAACGATTATATAAGATTAACGCAAATATTAATATCTCATAAAAAAAGTTTTATTACAAAAATTGGTGTCAGGCACCATGTGAAACATTCACATGGTGCCTGACACCGTACTTTACATATTTCGTCGATATTGTCCGCCCACTTCGTACAGGGCTCTCGTGATTTGCCCGAGGCTGGCTACTTTAACGGTTTCCATTAATTCGGCAAAAATATTGCCATTGTTGACGGCGGCCTCTTTTAAGCGCTTCAATGCTGCTCCTGAAGCATCAGCATGACTTTCCTGGAAGGTGCGTAAATTGACGATCTGCAGTTCCTTCTCTTCGTAAGAAGCGCGCGCTATTTCCATATTGTTGACATCTTCCGCTGACGGAGGATTCGGGTTCAAATACGTATTCACGCCAATAATCGGTAATTCGCCGGTATGCTTTTTCATTTCATAGTACATCGATTCATCTTGAATTTTACCGCGCTGATACTGTGTTTCCATCGAACCAAGCACACCGCCGCGGTCATTCAAACGCTCAAACTCTTGTAATACCGCTTCCTCGACAAGATCGGTCAGCTCCTCGACAATAAACGAACCTTGCAACGGATTTTCATTTTTCGCTAAACCATGTTCTTTGGTAATAATCATTTGAATCGCCATCGCCCGGCGTACTGATTCTTCCGTCGGCGTCGTAATGGCCTCATCATATGCATTTGTATGGAGCGAATTACAGTTATCCTGCAGGGCCATTAATGCCTGCAGTGTCGTCCGGATATCATTAAAGTCAATTTCCTGGGCATGGAGCGAACGGCCAGACGTCTGGACATGATACTTTAATTTTTGGCTGCGCTCGTTGGCGCCGTATTTATCGCGCATCACCGTTGCCCAAATTCGTCGTGCGACACGTCCAATCACCGTATATTCTGGATCCAAGCCATTCGAGAAAAAGAACGATAAGTTCGGGGCAAAATCATCAATGTTCATGCCGCGGCTTAAATAGTATTCCACATACGTAAACCCATTTGACAATGTAAACGCCAGCTGCGAAATCGGATTCGCACCGGCTTCCGCAATATGATAGCCCGAAATTGACACTGAATAATAATTGCGTACAAGATGTTCGATGAAATATTGCTGAATATCACCCATCATCCTTAGAGCAAACTCGGTTGAAAAAATACATGTATTTTGTCCTTGGTCTTCTTTTAAAATATCGGCCTGCACCGTACCGCGCACCGTCCGTAACGTATAGGCCCGTACCTCCGCAAACTCTTCAACTGTTAACACACGGCCAAGGTCCGCTTCCTTCCGCTGCACCTGCTGATCAATCGCGGTATTCATAAACATCGCTAAAATGATCGGTGCTGGTCCATTAATGGTCATCGAAACCGATGTCGACGGATGGCACAGGTCAAAGCCGTCATACAGCTTTTTCATATCATCTAACGTACAAACACTGACGCCGCTCTCCCCGATTTTCCCGAAAATATCCGGGCGGTAATCCGGGTCTTCACCGTACAATGTCACAGAGTCAAACGCGGTACTTAACCGTTTCGCCTCATCATCCTTCGATAAATAATGGAAGCGGCGATTCGTCCGCTCCGGTGTCCCTTCGCCCGCAAACTGCCGTTTCGGATCTTCCCCCTCACGCTTGAACGGGAATACCCCCGCCGTATACGGGAACGAACCCGGCACATTTTCCTGGTATACCCAGCGCAGAATTTCACCATAATCCTTATACCTCGGCAGCACCACTTTCGGAATGTCGAGCCCTGAAAGACTTTTCGTTTTTAACACCGTGATAATCTCTTTATCACGAATCCTCGTCACAAACTTATCGCCAGAATAGGCCGCCTTTGTCTGTGCCCACGAATCAAGAATTTTCCGTGATTCTGGTGTCAGACGCGCCTCGGTTTCTTGCTTCACCACTTCTAAAGCAGCAATCACCGCCGCATCGCTTACCGCTTCGATCGCCCCTTCTAACTGGAATAACTTCCGGGCAATATTCGCCTGTTCTTCGGCTTTCTTATGATAACCGCGCACCGTTTCAGATATTTCACGTAAATAATAACGACGGTCGGTTGGGATAATCACATTTTGCTTCTCTACAAGGGCATTTTTACTAAAAGAAGTCACCCAGCCCGTGCCCATTTTGTCATTAATTTTTTCAATCAGAGCCGCGAACAATGCATTCGTGCCCAGATCATTGAACTGGCTCGCAATCGTTCCATAAACCGGCATATCATCGATTTCTTTTTCAAACAGCATATGGCTCCGCTGATACTGCTTTTGCACCTGACGCCTTGCATCCTCCGAGCCCTTGCGCTCAAACTTATTAATGACAATCAGGTCAGCAAAATCAATCATATCAATCTTTTCAAGCTGGGACGGCGCTCCAAATTCACTCGTCATCACGTACAAGGACACATCGCAAATCTCCGTGATTTCCGCATCCCCCTGGCCAATCCCGCTCGTTTCGACAATCACGAGGTCAAAGCCAGCGGCCTTGGTGACGGCAACCGCATCGCTGATCGCCAGTGATAATTCACTTTTCGAATGTCTTGTCGCCAGACTGCGCATATACACATTCGGCGAAAAAATCGCATTCATGCGGATCCGGTCCCCTAACAGCGCACCGCCCGTCTTTTGCTTGGTTGGATCCACCGACAGAATCGCCACCTTTTTATCCGGCAATTCATTAATAAAGCGGCGGATCAATTCATCGGTCAACGAACTTTTTCCGGCTCCGCCCGTACCCGTGATCCCGACGACTGGAATCCGCTTCTCCAGTGACTTTACTTGGTCAAGCACCTGCTCAACCGTTGCCGCTGCCTCGTTCCGTTTATCGACATGAAGTTCTGCCAAGGTAATCAACTTCGCCACCGCATTCACATCACTCGTCGGAAGCTTCTCCATTTGTTCAGCCACATCCAGCGGAACCGTCGCAAAATCGCACTCCTCCAGCATCCGGTCAATCATCCCTTGAAGCCCTAACTTCCGGCCATCTTCCGGTGAAAAAATCCACGCAATCCCGTACTCATGCAGCTCATTTATTTCCCGCGGGATAATCACACCGCCGCCGCCGCCATAAATGCGGATGTTCGGCGCCCCTTTTTCCTTCAGTAAATCGTACATATATTTAAAGTATTCAACATGCCCGCCTTGATACGAAGAAATCGCAATCCCCTGCACATCCTCCTGAATCGCCGCGTTCACAACCTCCTCAACCGAGCGATTATGGCCAAGATGAATGACCTCGGCCCCGCTTGCCTGAAGAATACGCCTCATAATATTGATGGAAGCATCATGCCCGTCAAACAAACTCGAAGCCGTGACAAAGCGAATATGATGCTTCGGCTGATAATTTCCCATAGTAGTCCTCCTTTTAAACCATTTTTATAAAAATAAACGCATCTACTTTTAGCCCATTCAAACATTTTATAAAAATGAACTCCATTCACTGTTCGCAATACGTGCAGCATTACGAGCTTGCTTGTGTGGACGAATGAATGCCGTTAAACAATTGATCGGTTTGCAGTTCAATGTATTCATCAAGTGTATATAATTTTTGCAGCGCCCAGCGGCGGAACGCCCACATTTGGCCCTCGACAATAATGTTATGGGAAATCAATTCGATCTGCTTTTCTGATAACTGCAGCTCGCCATTGTCGACGCACCTTGTGATCAAGCTCTCAAACATCGCCGCCATTTCCATTTCTTTTTTCAGCACATAGGGAAGGGCATCCTTCGTCAGCGATTTGGCTTCTTGATACATGACAAGAACCTCATCCTGCATCTCATCAATCACTCGGAAATAGTGACCGACACCCATCTTCAGGCTCAAAAGCGTGCCCTTTTTCTGCTCGAGATCCTGCTCGAGGCGCTCGCGAACATGATCATAGATACTGTCGCACACGAGATAAAGGACGTCTTCCTTGGAGCGGATGTACTCATAAAGTGTCCCGATGCTAAAACCGGCCGCTTTCGCGATTTCCCTTGTCGTCGTCCGATGAAATCCCTTTTCCTTAAAAAGGCTGACGGCCCCTTTGATCATTTGATCACGCCTTTTCTGAACCAGGCGTTCATCCTTTACAGAAGCCAGTACTTCCCGCTTTTTCATCATGCTCTAACCGCCTTATTTCGTGATCATCCGTGAGATAACGAGGCGTTGAATTTCTTGTGTTCCCTCGTAAATTTGCGTGATTTTTGCATCGCGCATAAATCGCTCAACAGGATAATCCTTTGTATAGCCATACCCGCCAAAAACTTGTACGGCTTCGGTTGTTACCTTCATCGCTGTATCGCCAGCAAATAACTTGGACATCGCTGACTCCTTGCCGTACGGCAGACCTTGTGACTCCAGCCATGCCGCTTGATAAGTTAATAATCTCGATGCCTCAATCCCGGTTGCCATATCCGCCAGCTTAAAGCCGATTCCTTGATTGGAGACGATTGGTTTTCCAAATTGATGGCGTTCCTTTGCATAATCCACGGCAGCATCGAGCGCCCCTTGAGCAATTCCCACGGCTTGCGCAGCGATGCCGTTGCGGCCTCCATCAAGCGTCTGCATGGCAATTTTAAAGCCTTCGCCTTCTACGCCGAGTCGATTGGCAACAGGAACCTTGCAATCTTCAAAAATAATTTCTGTTGTTGGTGAGGAACGAATGCCGAGTTTCTTTTCTTTTTTTCCAACCGAGAAGCCTGGGAAGTCACTCTCGATAATAAACGCGGTCGTTCCTCTTTGTTTACTTGTTGGATCGGTTAGTGCAAACACGACATAAATGTCGGCCACGCCGCCGTTTGTAATGAAGATTTTCGAACCATTGAGGACATAGTGATCTCCTTCTAGACGTGCGGTTGTTCTCATCCCGCCTGCATCCGAACCGCTGCCAGGCTCTGTTAAGCCGTACGCGCCAATTTTGGTACCTTCTGCCATTGGGCGCAGATAGGTTTGCTTTTGCTCCTCACTGCCAAATTTGTAAATCGGCCAGCCGGCTAGAGACGTATGGGCGGAGAGCATCACGCCTGTCGATGCGTCAACACGAGACAGCTCCTCAACGGCAATACAGTAAGCAAGATAATCGCTGCCAATCCCGCCGTATTCTTCCGGCCACGGAATCCCGGCTAAACCAAGCTCCGCCATTTTGTCAAAAATCTGGCGGTCAAAGCGCTCTTCCTCGTCCCGCTCTGCGGCTGTCGGTGCTACTTCATTGCGCGCAAAATCCCGTACCATTTTCCGGATCATTTCATGTTCTTCAGAAAGTTTAAAGTTCATTTCAAGGCCCCCTATTTGGATGAATATATATTAAAAGATTAAGATTTGAACTTAGATTACTGTCTAGCTCCAGCGCCCAACGGCTAGTGTACTTCGCCCTTTTCCCTACGATAAGTCAAGCACGAATGCGCTTACGCTCTCCGTGTTTCCTTTATCTCAGTCAAAGGGCTCCAGTCCATACGCCGCTAAACGGGCGCTTCCGCTTTTCTTTAAAGATGCTTACTAATCACAATCCGTTGAATTTCACTCGTGCCTTCATAAATTTCCGTTATTTTCGCGTCACGGAAATAGCGTTCAACTGGATAATCTTCGGTATAGCCGTAGCCGCCAAACACTTGGATCGCTTCGGTTGTTACCTCGACCGCTGTTTTGGTCGCGAACAGTTTCGCCATCGACGCCTCCAAGGTACATTTCAACCCATGAGTTCGTAAATAAGCAGCCCGATAGACTAATAGTTTTGCCGCTTCGACACTTGTCGCCATGTCGGCTAGTTTGAAACCAATCCCTTGTTGGCGGGCGATCGGCTTGCCAAATTGCTGGCGGTCTTGGGCATAGGTGGTTGCGGCTGACAGTGCGGCCTCCGCAATCCCTAGTGCTTGGGTTGCGATCCCGATACGGCCGACATCAAGGTTCGCCATCGCGATTTTAAAGCCTTCGCCTTCTGTGCCGAGAAGGTTCTCTGCTGGAACTTGCATGTCCTCGAACGTGAGCTGGACAGTTCTCGAACCATGCAAGCCCATTTTCTTCTCATCCTTACCGACGATAAAGCCAGGGGTATTTTTTTCAACAATAAACGCTGAAATTCCCTTGCTGCCCTGTTCTGGATTCGTTTTGGCAAAAACAATATAGACATCGGCCTCTCCGCCGTTCGTAATGAACACCTTTGAACCGTTGATGACGTAATGATCCCCCTTCTTGACCGCACGGGACTTTAAGCTGGCGGCATCGGAACCTGAACTTGGCTCGGTTAAGCAAAAGGCACCAAGGTACTCTCCAGAAGCAAGCTTCGGCACATACTTCATTTTTTGTTCTTCGGAGCCAAAATAGTAAATTGGATTAGTGCATACCGAGGTATGGACAGACAGAATCACTCCCACCGTCGCACTGACTTTGGACAGCTCGTGAATCGCTAGGATATAGGAGGTGAAGTCCATCGCGGCTCCACCGTATTTTTCAGGTACAGGAATCCCCATCAGGCCAAGTTCGCCCATTTTGCGGAGGATTTCGCGCGGGAATTCGCCTCTTTCCATCTTTTCAATAAACGGTGCAATTTCGCTGTTAGCAAAATCGCGAACCATTTTACGCATCATTTCTTGTTCTTCGGTGAATGAAAGATTCATGGTGGTCTCCCCTTTGGAGGACTGTAATATCGTGGTACTCATCATCATCACGACCCCTTTTTCGAAGAAATGCTGTGTTTATTCGTACGTATAAAAACCGCGTCCTGTTTTCTTACCGAGCCAGCCTGCTTTCACATATTTACGGAGGAGCGGGCAAGGACGGTATTTGTCGTCGCCAAAGCCTTGGTGAAGCGTTTCCATAATATACAGGCATGTATCTAAGCCGATAAAATCGGCCAAGGTTAACGGCCCCATTGGGTGGTTCATGCCGAGTTTCATGACTTCATCGATCGCTTCCTTCGTAGCCACGCCCTCATAAAGCGTGTAAATCGCTTCGTTGATCATTGGCATGAGAATGCGGTTTGAGACAAAACCAGGGAAATCATTGACTTCAACCGGTACCTTGCTTAAGGTTTTTGTCATATCTTCAATGACTTGGTACACTTCGTCTGCAGTCGCGAGGCCGCGGATGATTTCGACGAGCTTCATGACCGGAACCGGGTTCATGAAGTGCATGCCGATGACTTTTTCGGGACGCTTCGTTGCCGCCGCAATTTCGGTGATTGGCAGTGATGAGGTATTGCTCGCTAGTATTGTATGTGCTGGGGTAATGTCATCGAGTTGGGCAAAGATTTTTGTTTTGATGTCCATATTTTCAACGGCAGCTTCGATGACGAGGTCGACGTCACTGGCATCCTTTAGGTCGGTGGAAGTGGTGATGTTGCTGAGAACATCCTGCTTTTGCTCTTCGGTTAAGCGCCCTTTGTCAACGTTCCGTGTTAGTATTTTATTGATCCCTGCTAAACCACGTTCCACAAATTCCGGTTTTAGATCATTTAAGATGACCGTGTATCCCGCCTGGGCACAAACTTGAGCAATCCCTGAGCCCATTTGTCCTGCACCGATCACCATAAGCTTTGAAATCTTCATTTTTTCCCCTCCGAAGTAAGGCCGGAACAAGTCCGACCTAGATTTTTTATGTTTTTGGTAATTATTTCATTGGTTTGGTGTTATTTTAATCGTGCTTTTGTGTCATCTCAGCTGTTTTGTGCTATTTTAATACAAGCTTTTGTACCATCTCAGGTGTTTTGTGTTTTTTCAAACAAGCTTTTCGAGTTATCTCAGGTGTTTTGTGCCATTCGGGCAAGGTTTTGTGCCATTTCCCGATGGTTTTGTGCCATTTTTGAATGGTTTTGTGCCAAAATTCGACTGTTTTGTTCAATTAGACATTATTTGGAAAAAATCCATCCCCAAATTAGCGCTAATCAGCCCTTCGGAACCTCGATCATCACGGCATCCCCCTGGCCGCCGCCGCTGCAAATTGCAGCAATCCCAATTCCGCCGCCGCGGCGCTTTAATTCGTGCATTAACGTAAGGATAATGCGCGCCCCGCTGGCACCAATTGGATGACCTAAGGCAACCGCACCGCCATTGACATTGACCTTTTCTGGATCAAGACCGGCAATTTTCCCGCTCACTAAGGCAACCGCAGCGAAGGCTTCATTGATTTCAAATAAATCTATTTCCGCCAACGTTTTCCCTGTTTTTCGTAACAGCTCATTAATTACAAGTCCAGGTGTTTTCGGGAAATCCTTTGCTTCCACAGCAACCGCCGTATGGCCGATAATCACCGCTTCGGCCTGCCTGCCTTCACGAATTGCACGCTCTTCACTCATTAACACGAGGGCCGCGGCACCGTCATTGACACCAGGGGCATTTCCAGCTGTAATCGTACCGGTTGAATTAAATACCGGTGCTAATTTAGCTAATCGTTCAATCGACGTGTCTTTACGCGGTGATTCATCATTCTCGACAACAAGTGGTGCACCCTTTCGTTGTGGAACCTCAACCGATACGATTTCTTCCGCAAATTTTCCACTCTCGATCGCTGCAATCGCGCGCTTGTGGCTTCGCAATGCCCACTCGTCCTGTGCTTCCCGGCTAATTTCCATATCGGCAGCCGCTACGTTGCCGTATGTGCCCATGTGAGCGCCGGTAAAGCTGCAGGTTAACCCGTCATGAATCATTAAATCTTTGACCTGCGCGTCACCCATTCGGAAACCCCAGCGTGCTTTTGGTAAAACATATGGTGCATTGCTCATTGATTCCATTCCGCCTGCAACAATCACTTCTTCATCGCCAGCGCGGATGATTTGGTCTGCCAAGGTGACACTGCGCATCCCAGACGCACAAACCTTATTGATCGTTTCGGTTTTCACTCCCCACGGCAATCCGGCGTGATGCACTGCTTGGCGCGATGGAATCTGCCCCTGTCCCCCTTGTAAAACAGTTCCAAGAATGACTTCCTGTACGTCTTCAGGCTTCACTTCGGCACGAACTAATGCCTCTTTTACGGCAATTCCCCCTAGTTGGGAGGCAGTAAAGCTGCTTAATGTTCCCCCTAATTTTCCAAAAGGCGTTCTAACCCCGCTTAAAATGACCGTTCTTCCCATTCAAAACACTCTCCCTTTTCCTAATATTCAGTCAAACTTTTGTAAAAAAATCGCGGCGACTGAACGCTCGCTCGGGTAGGAACCAAAAAAGAAGCGCAGGCTCCTGCTTTTTTCAAAAAATGTTAATGTAAGCGTTTTTATCTACCTACTATATTCTACATAAAAATGAGCAGAAGTTGAAATGTTTTCCACAAAATTTTTAAAATTTTATGAATATGTAAACAAATCGAACTTCTGCTCTCCCTTAAAAACTAAGCCACTTCCCCGCAAACCGCTTTTTCAAGCAGCTCGGCCACATCGTAAGTCGAAACCTTTTCTTCCACTTCTTTTGCCTTGGTACCATCTGACAGCATCGTTAAGCAATACGGACAGCCTGAACTGATCACCGACGGATTAACTGCCAGAGCCTGCTCGGTTCTAGCCACGTTAATGCGGTGTCCGGTTTCTTCCTCCATCCACATCAAACCGCCGCCAGCACCACAGCACATCGCCTTCTCTCTGTTCCGCTCCATTTCAATCAACTTCACGCCCGGAATAGATTTAAGAATCTCACGTGGTGCATCATAGACATCATTGTAACGGCCTAAGTAACAAGAATCATGGAAAGTGATCGTTTCATCAACCGAATGTTTCGGCACAAGCTTGCCATCGCGAACTAGCTCATATAAAACCTCGGTATGATGGAACACTTCGACATCCGTTAAGCCAAAATCAGGGTATTCATTTTTGAAAATATTATAAGCATGCGGGTCAATCGTGACGATTTTCTTGACCTCTGCTTTTTCAAATTCCTCAATATTTTTCGCAGCCAGGTCTTGGAACAAGAATTCATTGCCGAGACGGCGCGGTGTGTCACCAGAATTTTTCTCTTTGTTGCCAAGAATCGCAAATTTCACGCCGGCTTCGTTCAGCAGCTTCGCAAACGATAAAGCAATCTTTTGGCTGCGGTTATCGTAAGAGCCCATGGCGCCTACCCAGAAAAGGTATTCAAATTCTTCGCCAGCTTTATTCATCTCTTTCACAGTTGGCACATGAACATCTTCGCGCGCCTCGCGCCAAGTTTCACGTTCTTTTCTGTTCAAGCCCCATGGATTGCCTTGGCGTTCAATATTCGTCATCGCACGCTGGGCATCCGCATCCAATTTCCCTTCGGTTAAAACTAAATAACGGCGCAGGTCAATGATTTTATCGACATGCTCATTCATAACAGGACATTGATCTTCACAATTTCGGCACGTTGTACATGCCCAAATTTCTTCTTCGGTAATAACGTCGCCAATCAAGCTTGGGCTATAGGCTAATGCCGCGGCAGATTCCTGTACGCCTTGACCTGCAGATGCAAGCGCCAGTTGATTTCCCTTCGTATTCGCAAATGCAATCGTTGGCACCCACGGCTGTTTCGAGGTAACCACCGCACCGTGATTCGTTAAGTGGTCACGAAGTTTGACGATTAAGTCCATCGGTGACAGCATTTTACCTGTTCCCGTTGCCGGACACATATTCGTACAGCGGCCGCATTCAACACAAGCATAAAAATCGATCATTTGGTGCTGCGTAAAGTCTTCTATTTTTCCAACCCCAAACGTTTCTTGGGATTCATCTTCAAAATCAACTTTTTTCAACTTTCCTGGTTTATCCAACCGGTTAAAATAAACATTCGCTGGTCCAGCAATTAAGTGAGCATGTTTGGACTGCGGTACATACACTAAGAACGTTAACAAGAATAATAAGTGCGCCCACCAGGCAATGTAAAAAATTACAATGGAGGCGGTTTCATTAATCCCTGAAAAGATCAGCGAAATCATCGAGGCTACCGGTTCTGTCCATGAAGCCTCTTCCCCGTGCCAGATCAGACTCATTCCGTTTCCAAGTAAAACAGAAAGCATTAAACCACCAATAAATATAAGGACAAGACCGGATTTAAAGTTCCGCTTCAGTCGGACTAATTTTTCCACATAGCGGCGATAAAAAGCCCAAATGACTGCAACGAGGATCATCAGTGTGACAAGCTCCTGGAAAAACGTGAACCCTGAATAGAGCGGTCCAAGCGGCAGATGTGCCCCCGGTTTAATCCCTTTGATAATAAAATCAATCGCGCCAAATTGGACCAGAATAAAGCCGTAGAAGAACATGACGTGCATGATCCCGCTTTTCTTATCCTTCAGCAGTTTCTTTTGGCCAAACACATTGACCCAAATTTTTTGAAGCCGCTCTTTCACATTGTTATCAAACTCAACCTTTTTCCCGAGTTTAATAAATTCAATTCGGGTTTTGACTACATACACGAACAGACTGACTGCGTAAGCGGTTACAGCAAGAAATGCAATCAGGTTGACCCAGAGTAAACCATTCATACAAATGCCCCTTTCCGATAACTTCTAGAAAATAATTAATTTTCAGAATCTACACTTAACTCTATTATATTATGAATGAGCATTCAGTCAAATAGTTTTTGAAAAGTTTCTCTAACTTATAGAAATGAACGCTTTCGGAAAAACTAACTAAACTGATTGGAGGAAAGAATTCTGATGACGTTTGCACTCTTTTCGAGCGTACTTATTTTTCTCATCATACTATGGCTTGTATTAGATTTTATTTTAGGTAAAAGGAAGCATCTTTCCATTGTCAGTCGAAGAGAAACTGCCATCATTCATGGGAATTTTGATATTTTCACCCACGGAAAGAAATTATTCGCCGACTATTTCCACGAACTGCGGAACGCGAAAAAGCATATTCATGTGCTATTTTATATTGTTAAAGACGATGCGATTAGTCAGGAGTTTTTCTCTATTTTAAAAGAAAAGGCCCGGGCCGGGGTGGAAGTTCGGCTGCTTATTGACCGGCTTGGCAGCTGGAAGGTGAAAAAGGCGGCCGTTAAGTCTTTGCAGGAGGCGGGTGTTCGATTTGCTTTTAGCAATACAATCAGGCTCCCCTTCCTTTTTTATTCTTCTCAGATTCGAAATCACCGCAAGATTACGATTATTGACGGGGAAATTGGGTATCTTGGCGGTTATAACGTTGGGAAGGAATATATTGACGAAGAGCCTTCCTTGGGAATCTGGCGCGATTACCATTTAAAAATTACCGGCCGGAGCGTTAATTTTTTGCAAAGTGAGTTTCTGATTGATTGGCACGAGTATGCGGGGGAAGATATCATGGGAAATCCGGCCTATTTCCCCACCCTGGCTGATGGTCCAATTCGCCATCAGTTTGTTCCAACGGAAGCCAATCAATTAGAGCAAAATTATCTTCTACTGATTCAAAAAGCAACCCATTCGATGATCATTGGTACTCCCTACTTTGTTCCATGTCATAAGATTCTGGCCGAGTTACTCGCTGCCATCAAGCGCGGGGTTCAGCTTTCCGTCATCGTCCCCTATACTGCTGACCATCTGCTTGTCCAAGAGGCCTCGTTCCGTTATTTACGGAAGCTGATGCGGGCGGGGGCGGAAGTGTATCAATATAAAAAGGGTTTTTACCATGCCAAAACACTCGTCATTGATGACAAGCTCTGCGATATCGGCACCGCCAATTTTGATAAACGAAGCATGTATTTAAATAAGGAAATCAATTGCTATATTTATGACCCAGCCTTTATCGAGCGCTTGATGGATATTCTCAAAAAGGACATCAATGACTCAGAACCTCTGACCTTAGCTGAACTTAACAAACCGAACCCTGTCCGGACCATCAAAGAAGGCATTGCCGCGGCTGTTTCCTATTTTTTATAAGAAAGGAGTTTGTCTATGAAGATTCGGTTTGGGTATGTTTCACATGCGATTAGCTTATGGGATGCTTCGCCCGCGAAGACGCTGACATTTACTCGTTATCAGCAGTTAAGCCCCGAGGAACGGCAGGAAAAATTGCTTGATGTGACAATGCAAAATCTGGACCACACCCTCAGGATGCTCTACTACAATATTGCTCATCAACTTGAATTGTATCGAATGTCTAGTTCGATTGTCCCGCTAGCGACCCATCCCGAAGTGAACTGGGACTTTGTGACCCCCTTTCATTCGTTGTGGCAGGAAATAGGTGAACTGGTTAAAAGGAAAGGGCTGCGGGTGAGTTTTCATCCGAATCAATTTACCTTGTTTACCTCACCGCAAACGAAAATTACCGATAATGCCGTGATCGACATGAGTTACCATTATCGAATGTTTGAAGCGATGGGACTGGAGCAGGAGGGCCTGATTAATATCCATATCGGTGGTGCTTATGGTGATAAACAGCAAACCTTACCTCGATTCCATCAAAACCTAACAAAGCTCCCAGCGACGATTAAACGAGTAATGACGCTGGAAAATGATGATAAAACGTATAATGCCGAAGAGACCCTAGCCGTCTGTGAAAAGGAAACGATTCCGTTTGTATTCGATTATCATCACCATATGGCCAATCTGTGTGAAACCGCGCTTGAGGATTTGCTCCCGCGAATTTTTCAGACGTGGGAGCATGCACGCCACATCCCGAAGGTGCATATTTCCTCCCCCAAAAACGAAAAGGAATTCCGATCCCACGCTGATTTTGTTGACCCGGAATTTATCATGCCTTTTTTGAAAATGCTGCGTGAAATCGGTGCCGATATTGATTTCATGATCGAGGCCAAAGCAAAGGATCAAGCCGCCCTGAAATTAATCGAAGATCTCAGCCGGATCCGCGGCTTTAAACGGGTCAGCGGCGGTGCTGTTGAGGTGAAATAGACTAGCCGCTGGGCTCTGAGGCTAGACACTATAGAAAAAAGTCTTCGAATGACTTCGAAGACTCTTTTCTATTCCTCAATTAAGTTTAAAACAGGAACTTCCCGTTCATTGTCCGGGTCCGTTCTTGAGTATATTCGCGCCACTTGTGTAGCTTCATCGACATGCTGAATGATCACAGGCTTCCCCTCGTAAGTGACATTAAACATGTCGGCAGATTCGACGATCTCCTTTGCTCTTCCCACATTCATCCGCTTCATCCACTCCTCACTCAAAGTTCCCTACTAGTATTTGCCTTTAATTAGGTAATATTCATAAACATGGACAAGTTTACCTTGATAAATTTTGCCTGTTTTTCCGGTTACTGTGGGTTTTGATCCTTTACTGTCCACTTTACTTAGTTTACTGTCCAGGTCTACGATTTACTGTCCACTTTTTCCAGTTTACTGTCCACTATTAAAAATTTACTGTCCACTCCACTTAATTCTGAATATTCACATAACAAAAACCACAATAAAAAGCCCCCTTAACCAAATAAGGGAGCCATCATCATTTACATTTTTTCAGGAGCTGAAACCCCTATCAACGCCAGCGCGTTGCGGAGTGTAATCTGTACCGCTCGCACCAACGCGAGGCGCGCCTTAGTGCGCTCTAAATTATCAAGGTCGAGCACTTTTTCCGCATTATAAAAACTGTGGAACGTCGACGCTAAATCAAAGATATAGTTGGTAATCCGGTGTGGGACACGCTTCTGTGCAGCCTCGCCAACAGCCAACGGAAACTCACCAAGCTTCTTCAATAAATCCATTTCCTTTTCCGATGCCACTAACGAAAAATCCGCATCCGCATCAACGCGAACACCCTGCTCCTCACCCGAACGCAGAATACTAGAAATCCGTGCATGGGCATAATGCGCATAATAAACCGGATTTTCATTCGACTCCGACACCGCTAAATCCAAATCAAAATCCATATGCGTATCCGAGCTGCGCATCGCAAAGAAATAACGCGTCGCATCGAGGCCGACCTCATCAACCAAATCACGCATCGTGACCGCTTTCCCGGTCCGCTTACTCATCTTCATCTTCTCGCCATTTTTATAAAGGTGAACCAGCTGAATGATTTCCACCTCAAGCGCCTCGCGGCTAAACCCGAGCGCCTGAATCGCCGCCCTCATCCTTGGAATATAACCATGGTGATCCGCGCCCCAAATATTAATCAACTTCTCAAAGCCGCGGCCCAGCTTGTCCTTATGGTAAGCAATATCCGGCGTCAAATACGTATACGATCCATCCTGCTTAATTAACACACGGTCCTTGTCATCGCCAAAGTCCGTCGAACGGAGCCAAGTCGCACCGTCTTCCTCATACACATAACCACTCGCACGCAATGCTGCCAACGCCTCATCAATTTTTCCATTTTTATAAAGAGACGTCTCCGAGTACCAGACATCAAAGCCAACGCGGAAATCCTCAAGGTCCTGCTTCAACTTCGCCATTTCATATTTCAGACCGTACTCACGGAAAAATTCCTGGCGCTCTTCAACGGAAACATGCACATACTTGTCGCCAAATTCTTCAGCCAAAGTTTTCCCAATGCCAATAATATCGGTACCATGGTAACCGCCCTCAGGCATTTCTTTTTCCAAACCAAGTGCCTGGAAATACCGTGCTTCCACCGACAGTGCTAGATTATTAATCTGGTTCCCAGCGTCATTAATATAGTACTCACGCGAAACATCATAGCCCGCTTTGTCCAAAATGTTACATAAGGAATCGCCGACCGCTGCACCGCGGGCATGACCCAGGTGCAGATCACCCGTTGGATTGGCCGACACAAACTCCACCATAATTTTCTCGTTTCCGCCAACCGTGGTCTCACCGTACCGATCGCCAGCATTTAGCACCGTCGGAATCAGCTCCGTTAAATAACTATTATTCATATAAAAATTGATAAACCCCGGCCCCGCCAGTTCAATTTTTTCAATCGAAGCCTTTGAGCGATCTATATTCTCAATCAATGCTTCCGCAATCACTCTAGGCGCCTTCTTCGCAACACGAGTCAGCTGCATCGCCATATTCGTCGAATAATCACCGTGCACCTTCTCCTTCGGTGTTTCAAGAACCACAGCAGGAATCTGCTCCTCCGTTGCCAGACCCGCCTTCAGCACCGCCGCGCGAATCTCTTCTTTTAACTTGCTCTGTACTTGTTCAACTATGTTCATGTTTATCCTCCTGAAAGGTAATTTCCAAATGGTATGTACCGGCATGCGAGCCCTGCATCGTAAAATCATAAAGAATATCAATCAAGCCATCCGAATGCTCAATCCGCTTTGCCAGCGTCAGCGTCTCAAAGGTACCAAACGGCATTTCATAACTGCCGCGAAGCTTCTTGTGCAAGCGAAACGGCAAACGCATCTTCACCGCACCACCGCGCAAAATCAGCGCCTCATCCCCAGCCACCTTCACAATCGTCCGAACATTGCCCTCTTCCTGCACCTCTTCATACTTAAGAAACGAGGCCCCATCTTTTTGCAGATAACGGCCAAACACCGCCAGCTCATAAACTTCCTTGCCCCCATGCTGATGAATCGTCGTTTTCACATTAATTTTCATAGGAATTTCCGTACTAGACAAACGAAATCGCACTTCCTTTTTTCTTTTTTAAAAAGGAACTCAGTAACACTCTTTGGAATGGTTCTAGTCCTAGTAATTGACTTAACTGCATTATTGCATACTTTTTCTATTATAAACATTGCTGGGGCACAAATCAAAAAATGCCCGCCCTCAAAAAGGGTCAGGCACCAAAGGTTTGAGAATTGGCCAGCTCCAGCGCCTAGGGGCTCGGGGTCATAAGCCAATCCGTCAAGAAGGTTAAAGAGCAACCTTCTCGCCGGCTCGTCTTATGCCTGTCGCCCCTGTTCAAGGCGCTTCCGCTTTTCAGTTTTATTTCACCCAGCCAAGCAGCATTTCACGAATTAACTTGCTCGCTGTATTGGCTGTTTGCTCGGAAGGGTCGTAGATTGGCGCAACCTCAACCAAGTCCCCGCCAACAACGTTCACTTCAGAACGGGAAATCGCATGTATAGAGGCAAGCAGCTCTTTCGAAGTGATCCCGCCGCAATCAACCGTACCTGTGCCAGGTGCATGCGCTGGATCAAGGACATCGATATCAATCGTGACATAAACCGGACGTCCGGCAAGTGTCGGCAGGATTTCTTTTAATGGCTCAAGCACTTCAAACTTCGAAATATGCATGCCGTTTTGCTTCGCCCACTCAAACTCTTCCTTCATCCCTGAACGGATTCCGAACGAATAAACGTTGTTCGGCCCGATATGTTCTGCAATCTTGCGGATCGGGGTCGAGTGCGACAGCGGTTCGCCTTCATACTGCTCACGCAAATCGGTATGGGCATCAAAATGGATAATTGCTAAATCTGGATACTTTTTATACATTGCTTTCATGACCGGCCAAGAGACCAGATGTTCGCCGCCCATGCCAAGCGGAAACTTGCCGGCAGCAAGGACTTGGTCAACAAAATCTTCAATGATATCAATGCTCTTTTGCGGATTCCCGAATGGAAGCGGAATATCGCCAGCATCGTAATATTTTACATCCTCAAGTTCACGGTCAAGATAGGCGCTGTACTCTTCTAAACCAATCGACACCTCGCGGATGCGGGCCGGACCAAAACGTGACCCCGGACGATAACTAACCGTCCAATCCATCGGCATCCCATACAGAACAACCTGACTCTCCTCAAAATTCGGATGACTCTTAATAAACACATTCCCTGAATACGCCTCATCAAAACGCATCTATGTATCCCTCGCTTTCTATGTAACAACTCTTTAGGTATAGATAAACCTTCTACGTGACCTGAAGGCTTCTTTTTCTTCGATTTCGGTCACGTAGAACCTCTCTACGTGACCTGAAGGCTTCTTTTTCTTCGGTTTCGGTCGCGTAGAACCCCTCTACGTGACCTGAAGGCTTCTTTTTCTTCGAGTTCGGTCACGTAGAACCTCTCTACGTGACCTGAAGGCTTCTTTTTCTTCGGTTTCGGTCACGTAGAACCTCTCTACGTGACCTGAAGGCTTCTTTTTCTTCGGGTTCGGTCGTTAAGAGGCCTTTTTGACGAGACTCCTCTACCTCACTTTTCTCGAGTTCCGTCGATTAGAGGCTTTAATGCCGACTCTTTGATGCTTTTTTAGCCCCTTTTTGTCTCCAGTCATGTCTATAACGGGGACTGCCCCCCTCGTTATT